>CADAHD010000003.1 GCA_902787595.1 uncultured Lachnospiraceae bacterium | reverse complement strand
ATACATATACACGTTTGCTCAAGGTCTTTCCCCCTGCATCGATCATATCCATATATGATAAATAAAAATGATATCTATGTCAAATAAAGGCTGCTTTGGCATCGCAGCTGATGATCTTACAGGCCGTTCGGGGATTGGATACAGATTTAGGATAAATGTACATAAATTACAGATTTCAAACAATAATACAGATTTGACAGATTTCGGATATTTTTGTATAATTTACAGAAATAGATGCAGACAGATGCAGCATTATGGAGGAAGCTATGTTTTCGAATCCTTTTAGTCCGATTTTTGGTGGAAAGCCTGATGTTTTTTTCGGGCGTGAAGAGATCATAAAACTATTTGAACATGCAATGATCGATGTCGGCAGCGATGATCGTTCGTTGTTTATTACAGGTACTCGTGGAAGCGGAAAGACAGCGCTGTTGGAACAACTGTCGATCCGGGCTGCAGCTCAAAAAAAGAAAGTCATTGATCTGGGACCTGAGGATACGATCTCACAGTTGATATATGAACTGGCAGGCTATGACGAAGTAACCGGGACAGTAAACCCGCAGGCAAATGTAAGCATTATGGGCGTAGGTGGCGGATTTAGCACAGGATCGGTATCCAAAACAGAGCATATCGGACGTGAGAAGCTGCAAACGCTTATACTTAATGCCTGTACAAAGTATAAAAAAGGACTGCTGGTAACGGTAGACGAGATCCAGAAAGTTCCGATAGACGATGTTTCGTCGCTATGTAATGCATTTCAAATGGCGTCAAGAAAGGGCTGTAATATAATGCTGGCAGTCGCGGGGCTTCCTTATGCATATGATGATATTATAAAACATGAAGGGTGTACATATCTTAGAAGATCCACGCACGAAGAATTGGGGCTGTTTACCTGGGATGAGACTACAGATGCATTTAATAATGTGTTTGGCAGGATAAAAGGTCTTCGTGTCGAAGCGGAGATGATCGCGAAATTGAATAAAGCCAGCTATGGACATCCGTATTTAATGCAGCTTCTTGGTTATCATTTGATCTTGCATATAAATGACAGTGTAAGTGAGAAGAAACATACAGTTACCGAAGCGGAAGTACAGACTGCGATCGTTAACGCTGTTTATGCATACGAACATCGGGCACTAAAGCCTTTGATGGATGAAATACCCAGGGCGGAAAGAACATATCTTATAAAGATGTCGGAATGTCTGGATCATGAACGCCTGGCCGGATCATCGGATATTGCGCGAAGTATGGGAGTTTCAGCCAATAAACTCAGCAGGTCCCGCGCCTATCTTATAGATCAGGGGATAATAGCTTCGCCGGAGCAAGGGAAGCTTATGTTTTGCATACCATATCTTTCCGAATATGTTAAAAAAAATACCGGCATAGCGGATGCGATAACCATCGCGAGACAACGGCGCGTCTGATGATCTGCACATATATGATGATAAAGCTAAAAAGATAGCGATAAGCTGTATTGGCTGAACGAAAATGTATGTTTCGCGCTTTACATCGATGTATGCAGGGAAATAAACGGGATGGGTACAGGATGAATATGAAACAAAAAAAAAAGGTATTGTATCCACTTGTAGCGGCATATTTTAGCAGGTATAATACTTAATATAGAGAAGACAACTTAAGTATTTTAGCAGGTATAATACTTAATATAGAGAAGACAACTTAAGTCAGTCAGAACGATCATTTCTGTAACATTTATCGGGGGGTATGTCATGGGGATCATCGAACTGGAAAACAAGTTTAGAAAAGCTATCGAAAAAACTAAACTGTCTATTGGTCTTTCGCTTACTCTTGAAGAGAGTCAGGCTATGCTTCTTGAGTTCTACAATAAAGCGAACGAAGTCTTTCCAAAAAGATTTTTTAATGAATCGGCGGTCATGGATCCGTATAATATCATTAATCTGAGTTTTCTGCTGGGGAAACAGAAGAAGAAATATGATATAGCCAGAGCCAGATATATCGAGCATGCAGAATGCTGTCTGAACAGGCGCGGCCTGGCAGATGTCTTTCCGGAAATACTGCCGCCTTATGTTATCTTTCCCGAGCAATCGGGCAGTCTGTCTCACGGCGACTGTTCAAAAGCTTACGAGACCTATCTCAAGAGCATAAACGACAAAGCGCTTAAGGCACATTTCAAACAGTATCCTTTTCCTGAGTCCTATCGTTTAAGGATAGAGGATGAGGCACTGGCCCAGAGGATACAAAGATGCGTAAATGAACTTTCGGCCGGGAATGTGGCTTGAGTAAGATATTATAATTTGATGATGTTTTCTGCAATCCGTTCCGCGCCGCGGCCGTCCACCATGCTGCGGGCGCTTAAGCTTAAGCGGCTGCGCAGTGGAGCATCCGGAAGAACAGCAAACAAACGCGCTGCCAGGTCTCTGGGGAGCGCGTTATTTTTTCTGGCGTCGCCCACATAGCATATCGCATTATGAGCATCAAAACTCTTGGTGAATTCCACCTGATTATCGGCCATGGTAAAAGCGATGGTGGGCACGCCCGTGGCGCACAGCTCATAGAGCGTGGTGCCGCCTGCAGTTATGGCTATATCACAGCTGCCCATCAGCGAAGCCATATCCTGCACGCCTTCGTTAAGCGCTATGCCGGGATAACGTCTGGCCAGCAGTTTAAGCGCAGCTTTGTATTTGTCATCAAAGAGGGCGCCCATAACTACATCGCAATGCAGTATCGATAATGCAGTCAGATGTTTGTCCGTATATAATTCCTTTAAAAGCTTTTCAATCACATGATATGGATCCGTGCCGCCGGTGGATATGAATATCCTGTTTGCGGAAGGCCTTGCCACAAAGCTGCAGCCGGCAAACTGCTCGCGCAGAGGCGCATACTGTGTGCCCAGAAGTTTTATGGAAGCGTGATGATACAGATCCTTAGGCGGAGCAGGATCATAGTTTATGATCATATCTGTATCCGGATCAAATCTGCACAGATCGTCTATGTAAGCTGTTTTCTCTGCATATTTTCTGAATGCAGGAAAATCCTTTTCCTCTAAAGAATATGAGTCCAATAAAAGTAACTCATATTTTTCTGCCGGAGCGCTCATGGTATAGGAAAAAGCTTTTTCATTGCTGCTGAATTGTTTAAGCAGGGCGGGGCTTTCTTCATCACTGAACCAGAAGCATACAGAGGCACCGCGTTTTTTTAAAACTTCGGCTATGCTTAAGCATCTGCGTATATGGCCGCTGGCTATTTCCTTATTTCCGTCTGTTTTGATCAGGATATTTTTCATCATTCAAAATCCTCATATTTTAAAGGCTCTCCGCGCTCTAAGTCGCGCAGGGCGTGTCTGCCCATAACCTTATCTGTCTCGATAGGAGGCAGACCGTTACCGGGACGGATCGAACGTATATTATCGGGAGTAAGAACTTCGCCCTTCTTGATATCGGCTACGATAAAGAGTGAGCGGGCGCCTTCGCGTTCTGTCTCCTGCACGGGAGTGAGAGCATACTTGCTGCTTCCCAGAGCTTTTTCCATAATGCGCACATTCCTGACCATTTCCGCAAATTCAGCCGGTTCCATCGAGAAAGCTCCGTCAGGTCCACCGTCTTCGCGTGACAGGGTCAGATGTTTTTCTATCATGCATGCGCCCAGGGCTACAGCGCCTACAGGAACGGTACTCCCCATTGAATGATCGGAGAGTCCGGTCAGACAGCCGTAGGTTTCACCCAGTGTGGGTATCATGCGCAGATTGATATCTTCATAAGGCGTGGGATATGCGGAAACACATTTGAGCAGAACAATATTCTCATTACCTTCAGCCTTGCAGGCGTCAAGGGCGGTCTGTATGTCTTCGCTGCGTGCCACGCCGGTAGCCAGTATGACGGGCTTTTTCTTTGAAGCGCAAAGCCGTATCAAAGGTATATCCGTTATCTCGTAGGATGCGATCTTATACGCCGGCATGTTCATCTCTTCCATGAATGCAACGGCAGTGGGATCAAAGGGTGATGAGAAGCAGTCCAGTCCAAGCTTTGCCGCTTCCTCACACAGCTTAGGCTGCCATTCCCAGGGGGTGTAAGCCTCCTGATATAATTTATGCAAAGTGGTGCCGTCCCATATAGTGCCGCCGCTTATCTGAAAATAAGGTTTATCGCTTTCTATTGTGATGGTGTCGGCTGTATAAGTCTGAAGCTTGATCGCGTCGGCGCCGGCTTCCTTTGCGGCATGCAGTATGCGCACAGCCCTGTCATAATCCTGAAGGTGATTGGCGCTCATCTCTGCAACAATATAAACCGGATGGCCCGGGCCTATTAAATGATCGCCTATTTTTATCTGTCCCATAAATTTCCCTTTATCCATATCTATACTCCGTAGCCCTGAAGATAGTCGTCATTGGTCCAGGGCCTTCTGGCAGTAAACATACTGCCGTCGTTTTTCTTTACATATACCGCCGGAAAATATCTGATAAACAGCGGTGAGAGACACAGCGTGTAACCGCCGGCGTTGGTGTATACCACGCGGTCTCCTGCCTTAAGTTCTTTTTCGTTTTCTATTGTGAAGAGTCTGTCGTATTCCATGCAGGTATGTCCGCATATTGTCTGTGAAGGAACGGCTGCGCGTTCTTCATCGGAATACTCAAGATAATGGGGATACCATCTGCGGGTGATCTGCGGATTAAGATACAGTCTGCTTCCGTCGGTCACTATATAACGATTGCTGCGTATGGCCTTAACATCCGATACGGTGGTAACGAAATTAAAACAGGATGAGATAAGCGATACGCCCGGCTCAACTATAAGAGCGGTTACAGCCGGATCAAAGTATTTGCCTAATTCGTCTGCTATGGCAGGCATGTAGTCGGAATAGTCCGGCTTGTCCTTAAGACCGCCGTAATATCCGCCGCCCATATCGATATAATCAGGCTTGAGATCAAATTTCTCAGATACGATAACCGCTACTTTTGCCAATGCTCTGTAGGCGTTGACCGAGCGTGATCTGGTGGAAGAATGCAGATGCAGTCCGGCTATCTGTACATTTCCCAGGGATCGGATATAATTTATCACTCTTTCCAGTTCGCCGTTTTCATAGCAGTAACCAAAGCGGCTGCCTTCATCATCTGCCAGCACTTCATCGGGGACCAGTGAAGACAGATCGTAATTCACGCGTATGCCGATCTTTATTGAGGGTAATTTATCGGACAGTTCTTTAAGCCACTTTTCCTCATCCGAAGAGTCGATATTTACATAGCCGTCCGATACCAGAACCTTTTCAAATGTATCCCTGTCTTTTATGGGACCGTTATATATCACATTAGAAGGATCATAGCCCAGCTTCATTGCCAGTTCGTATTCTTCTTTGGATACCACCTCTGCATAAAAACCGTTATCTTTAAGCTTGTTTAAAAGCCAGGGCAGGGCGTTGGTCTTTACGGAATAAGAGCATATATGCGAGCTCCAGGATGATGAAAGCGAATCCTTGAGCAGCCTGATCTCCTTATCGAGCGCAGCTTCGTCTGCGCGATAATAAGGCGTCTTAAGCACGCTGTCGTCAAAGGGTATGCTGTCTTTGTTTAAAGCTTTGTCACGCAGCATCAGATATTTGCGCTCGGCTATACGCCAGTCTTCAAAAGTATCTATATCCTGAACTTCATCATCACTTAAGATAAGAGGTATCATATCATCCGTGTCAGTGCAGTTTTCACGCAGGAAAGCATCGGTGCGGCAGGCGTAGAACTGTCCCGCATCATGATAGAGCTTATCGAGATCCTGGGAGCGCGTAAAAGCGTATTCGGGATGTGCGCGCTGTAATACTCCGTCTTTTATTATAAAGCCTCTCTGCGGAGGATAGGAAAATTGGCATACAGGGCAGACTGATTCATGCTCATCAAGGGCGTCCATTGCTTCTTTAAGCCGCGCAGCGGTTATAAAGGGAGCTGTGGGATAGATGCAGCAGAAACGATCGAATATAGTTCCGCGTTCCTTATAGCAGGAGAGGACTTCGGCTATCACTTCATCTGTGCCGGCGTGATCGTTTGCGGTACTGTCAGAACGCATGAAGGGAACAACCGCACCGGCGTTAACAGCTATCTGAGCTATTTCCTTATCGTCTGTGGAAACCATGACCTCATCAAAAGCGCCGCTGTTAAGGGCAGCTTCGATGGAATAGACTATTATAGCTTTGCCGCAGAACTCTTTGATGTTTTTGCGGGGGATGCGTTTGCTGCCGCCGCGCGCGGTTATTATAGCCAGACTTTTCAATTCTCTACCTCAAATTCTGCCTTGAGCTCAAGGCTGTATCTTTCAAGCTGACTGCGGTCAGCCGCTTTTAATATATAATATCCCCGGCCCATAAGGGAGTGCCCGTCTGTAACGCTGCCCAGTACGGTGCCCGGAAGTATATTGCATCTGTATTCAATGATGGGGTATTTGGATCTTAAATGATCCTCATCAGGAACGGAGACCACCTTTCCGCTCATATCAAAGTAGGCTATCATCATCGCTTCTTTGACAGCGGGCTTTATATTATACTCCTTACCCAGCGTATGCTTTATGAAGGCGTCCACCTCATCCACGCCGCTTGCCAAAGGCGTGAACAGATTGTGGAGATTGTGTCCCGAAGGCCGTGGAGATAATTCGATCACAAAAGGTATGTCTTCTGCAGTTCTTATTATATCGGCATGCATCACGCAGTCTTTTAAGCCGAGCGCATTGCCGCATTCCCGGAGCAGCCTGCATACGCTGTCCTTAAAAGGGCTTTCCTCAGGCACGGAGAAATAAGCGACGCACTGTCTGTAGGGAGGGGGCGTGATCAGCTTCTTTCGCAGCAATATCAGATTGAACATCCCGTTAATATAAATGCCGTCCACGCCGTATTCTGCGCCGTCTACGCATTCTTCGATGATATAATCCTCATCGTAGGGCGCGGATCTTAACAGGCAATCATTTAATTCATTGATATCGGAAAATATTTCAACGCCCCTGCTGCCCGAACCGTAACGGGGTTTGGATACCACGGGAAATGAGAGACCCTCGGTATCCGCTTTAACGGAGCCGGCTGTTAATAAGCTTACCTTGGCATTTCGGAGATTTTTTTCGGAAAGACATCTATGAAAAGCATATTTATCGGTGCAAAGATCGGCAGAGGCGAAGCTTACGCCTTTAAGAGCGTAGCGGTCGTTCATGGAGCCTGTGGCGATCAGATAGCGCCCTATGGGAACAGGCAGGATGATATCGGGCCTGTGTTCATCAAGTATGGCGGCAACCTTTGAGGCGTCGCGGATATCCGTTACAAAGGGAGCGTCCGCGTATTTGAGTCCCGGCGCGTTTGCATCTCCATCGAGTGCGATAACATAAAGCCCCATTTCCTGCGCTTTTTTTATAGCATATATTGATTCTGAACTTGCCCCTATAATTGCTGCATTCATAAGCGGAATTATAACATAAATATCCCGGATACGCTACTGTAAGCCGTTTTCAGAGAACGGCTTTACGGTATCCGAGCCTTTCATATAAACGGTGAATGAAACGTCGCAGAGGGGGATTAAGCCAACGGTCAAAAACCTCAGCGGTTTCGTCATTGATCTCGATAAAAGCCGGCCCCCACGGAAGTATCTCCGTGGTCATAAAGATACGGTCTCCGTAGAGATGGCGGTAAAGCCAGATATACCAGCGGATGGCCTTCTTTTTATTCCTGTCGCTCAGATAGCGGTCGGAGGGAGGAAGGTAGCCGTTCTCCTCTGTAAAACGACGGAAACAGTCGGTATACATCAGTATAAAGGGACCGCCAAATGCATCTAAAGGATACAGCGCATAACATGCGTCCACATAGCAGACCGAAAAATCACGCAGACAGTCGATATTAGCCTGATAGTCGTTTCCCAGCGCGTGTCTTTCGATGATGATCATGTTTTCCGAAGCATTCGGCATAAAGAGCAGATTGTGGGCGCAGCTTCCCGATTCGGTCGCCACGGTTTTTGCATGATATAAGAGAGTGATCAGCTCGCTTAATGTGACACGTTCGGGATAGACGATATGAAAAGAGTTCCTTTCGAAATAATCATCCAGCATGTCCAGACCGTATTCCCTGTATCGCTCGCCGCCGTAGAAGTGCTTTTTATCATAAGCGTGACGACGTGAGAGAAAAACGCGCTCCGGCAGGTCGCTGCGCCCGTCACTTTCCTTGAGCGCCTCTTTTGCAACCTTATCAAGCAGGGCGGTATATTGCTCTGTATAGAAATGATTAAAGGAATACGATAAGCCGGGAAGGATCACTTCGCGGTAGCGCATCGGGCGGTTAATGATACGGACCCGGTCCGCAATACCCAGAAAGCGGAAAAACTCATGAAAGTTTCCGTTGACGATATCGACAGGTCCCGATTCTCCTGTGATAAAGACATAGGCGTCAACTGTGGGATCATCCTTAAGGGCATACCAGAGACGGCTTACGGATTCAAGCAGAAAATGTCCCCAGCCCCTTGCAAAATAGCCGCAGTAGACCACCTTTTCGTCGGAGAAGTCACCTTTTTGATGCTCATAAAAGCCGCCGATCCTGGCTTCGATGCCGGAAGCTTCCACATAAGCTCCGTCTTCCGCGAAAAGCCCGCCGCGTCCGAACATCAGGCTGTCTCCGTCCTCATCGAAGCGGACGGCAGGGACGATCTCGGCGTTTTTATATATTTCCGATACGGGGGCATCCTTTTTCTCAAAGCCTTCATACATTTTTGCGTGCAATATGGCTTTTTCGGGCCTGAGATAGCGGCGGTCGATCTTCATGACTTTCTCCTTGCTTTATTTTCGGAATGAAGAGGCAAAGCATATCAGGGCATACAGCATGTGCGCTTTGTAAAAGCTCCACATGCGCAGCCGCTTTGCAGCTTTCCATTTCTGCTTTTGAAATTCATTGCGATAAAGCTCCCCATAGCTTTGCTTTACCGCTTTACGAAGTGCACGGTCCTTGCCGCGTCCGTACACCTGCATATGATACTGCATGACGGACAAAAGCTCTGTGCGGTACAGCTCTTCTTCGCCTTTATCCTGATAGAAGCGGAAACGCCCGCGGGATGCGCGGACTATGGACGCAAACAGCGCAGCTTCATTATTCCGGGAAAGGGACTCGGGAGTCTCGCGGTAAAAGCACAGCGGAATATCGATACGCCCCAGCTTTTGCGCTGCATAGATCAGCCTGTAGAACACAAAGGAATCGTCTGCAGGCTCCCCCTCCGGATAACGGATCTTTTCTGCACCATTGTAAAGTTCGCTGCGGCAGACCTTGGCCCAGGGGACCACCGTGACGGTGGACAGTTCACCCATGGTATACAGACAGGAAGCGGCTTCCTGCCAGTTCATTGCCGTAAAAGAGAAGCTTTTTGAACCCAGGGTTTTATCTATGGCTTCCATTGAAGGAAACTGATCGGTATATACGGGTACCCCGTCCGGACTCATGTTCAGAAAACTGCACCAGACCGCGGACAGCTGTTTTTCGGCGGCAAGAGACAGAAGCGTCTCGGCTATGGCAGGGTGCAGTATATCGTCGCTGTCAAGCCACATGATCCACTCACCGCAGGCGGCGTCTAAGCCGGCGTTCCTGGCTCCGGCAACCCCGCTGTTTTTTTTGTGGATCACCCGTACGCGTGGGTCTTTTTGTGCATAAGCATCACAGATCGCCGGCGAACGGTCGGTGGAACCGTCATCCACGAGCAAAAGCTCCAGATCACGAAGGGTCTGGTTTAATACGCTCTCTATGCTCGTTTCCAGATATTTTTCGGCCTGATAAACAGGCATGATCACACTAAGCATCTGATCCTCTAACGGTCCGGAGTCTTAAACAGCCGGAAAACTGTTGGGTTAAAATACAATGTCTTATTATATCATCATATCTGTGATAAGTGCCAATATTTTTATCTGTCGTCATGCACTTCTTCTTGTAGGTTTACGATAATTCTGATACTATGTAAATTACTATGAGTACCCGAAGAGAATGGCTGCGTCAGCAAAGGCGCAGAAAATACGGAAAATACAGAGGACTTTTCATCGCATTGGGCATATTTCTGGGTCTGGCTGTGACAGCCGGACTTGTTTTTGCTTTTATCTTTTGGGGCCTGCCCCTGTTAAGGCAGCAGCATCCGCAGGAGGGGAGTGTGAGTATTGATGCGCTTGCAGAAAGCGTATCGTCGGATGGGACAGCTGCGCCCGCTATATCGGAGAATGAGCCGACGCCGTCTCCGGAGCCGGAGCCTGAAGGCTTTGAACTTTTGAGCTGGAAAAAGGACCATACGCCCGTAAAAGGGATATATGTTACAGGACCGGTGGCGGGAAGCGAACGCATGCCGGGGCTGATAGAGCTTTTGGATAAGACTGAGCTTAATGCGATGGTGATAGATATAAAGAATGACAGCGGCGAGATAACCTTTAAGATGCCCGGGGATATGCAGCCTGCTGTTATGGGGAATTGTGTGCGCTATATACCCGATGTGGAGGCCATGATGGCTGAGCTCAAAGAGCATGAGATATACACTATAGCGCGCATAGTATGTTTTAAGGATCCGATGCTGGCAAAGGCCATGCCGGAGCTTGCCCTTGTGGATGATAAGGGAAAGGCCATAACGGACAGCTATGATCTGGCCTGGGTCAATCCCTGTTCGGAGGAAGTCTGGGAATATATAACGGATGTGGCGCTGTACTGCGCGGATCTGGGCTTTGATGAAGTTCAGTTTGACTATGTGCGTTTCCCTGTTGGCAAAGGCACCGAGAAAGCGCAGTACGGAGTGGAGCTGACCGAGGAAAACAAGCACGAATATATCAAAGGTTTTTTGAGCTATGCCGCTGAGAGGCTGCATGAAAAGGAAGTGCCCATTACGGCAGATCTTTTCGGCACTGTCATCGGCAATCCAACGGATGTAGGGAAGGTGGGACAGGATTACGCCGAGCTGGCTTCCACTGTGGACGCCCTCTGCCCCATGATATATCCTTCGCATTACGGGAACGGCGTTTTCGGCCTTGATGTGCCTGACGCCAAACCCTATGATACGGTAATGGGGGCTTTGAGCCTTTCTGCGCGCGAACTGTCGGGACTGGATGAAAAGGAATGCGCTGTGGTGAGACCCTGGCTGCAGGATTTTACCGCTACCTGGGTAGACGGACATATCTCATACGGCTACGAAGAAGTGCAGAGTCAGATACAGGCAGTTTACGATGCCGGCTATAATGAATGGATACTGTGGAATGCAAAGAATAACTACAGCATAGGAATAGAAGAGGAAACGCCCGAAGATGAAATAAAAGAAGAGGAGTGATCGCTCAGCTCTCGATCACTCCTATAAAAGGCAGATTCCTGTATTTTTGCGCGTAGTCAAGTCCGTAACCTACGATAAACTCATCAGGCACATCAAAGCCGGTGTAATCCACACGGACCGGATGCGTGCGCCGCATGGGCTTGTCAAGCAGGGTGCACAGCGCCAGACTTCTGGGTTCACGCTCCTTTAAGAGCTTCATCAGATAGGAGAGCGTGCGGCCACTGTCAACGATATCTTCGACGACCATCACATCCTTGTCCATTATGCTCTCATCCAGATCCTTTATTATCTTTACGGCGCCGCTGGAATGCGTGCTGTTGCCGTAACTGGATACGGACATAAAGTCCAGGGTAACAGGGATCGTAAGCCGTTTTGCCAGTTCGCAGGTAAAGAAAACGCCGCCCTTTAACACGCTTACAAGATGCAGCTTCTTTCCTGCATAATCACGGCTGATCTCTTCGCCCAGCTCTCTTATGCGCTTATCAATTTCTTCTTCACTTATAAGTGTTCTTATCTCGTCCATAAATTTATTATACACCTATGCCTGTCCGTAACCATTAACAATATGTGAATAAAATGTGAATAAACTATGAATGTGCTTTAGGCAGCAGTTTAAGCAGTTTTTTCCATACAAAACTGTAAACGGCTGTAAGCGGTATTGCGCAGGCAAAGACCACCAGTATATACAGCGGCACATTCTTTATGTAATGCAGGCTGGGGATCTTCTCCAGGAAGTCATAGCCAAACAGCTCCACGAACATTCCGTGCATGAGATAGAGTTCCAGAGTCTTGCTGCCTGCCAGGGCCAGCAGTTTGTTTCCAAGCTTTATCTTGAGCATTATCAAAAACCAGGAAAGCACATAGAAGATACAGAGCACCCACTGTACTCCGCAGCACATAAGACGGTGGGGGATCAGCAGCGGGTCATGCCAGTATTCTCCGTAATATCCCCAAACATTCTGAGCCCATTCGGACAGAAAGTGCAGGCCGAAGGTGCCGGCTACGGAAAGCGGCAGCAATACGGGATAAGCTTTTTTAAAGAAGGCGGTTATTTTTTCTTCATGTTTTGCAAAAAGCAGTCCCAGGGGGAAGAGGATGATGCTGTTATACCACCATTCGCCGCCCATCCACCATTCATGCCAATGCCCCAGGAAAGAGCCTCCTGCGGCGTAGGCTGCAGCGGCTATGAACATCCATAATATAGCGGTGCTTTCTTTTTTGCAGGTACGGAAAGCAAGGTGGAACAGGAAATAAAAGAGTACTATTGCGACAACATACCAGCCGTTCATATTGGCCATATGAACGCCTAAAAGATAGCAGATGACATCCAAGGCTTTCATCTTTTCGCCTATCAGCAGGCGCATGCCGGTATATATGAATTCGGAAAGGTAAAAAGCTATGATCAGAGGCACTATGCGCTTTAAGACAAAACCGCGGAGATAATCCTTTTTGGACTTTAAGCTTTTAAAAAGACCCAGGCCGCTGCAGAAAAAGAATGCGGCTACCAGCAGATGTCCTATAGGAACAAAGACATCCAGTCCGTGCACTATGTAGCGCGGCTCATGCCAGGGGGCGCAGCTTTTCTGCGCCATGTGATGCAGGGGTATCAGTATCGCCTGTATACCCAGTAAGATCTTGGTCTGTGAAAGCGAGGTGTATTCGTCGTTCCATTCATGACGGCGGCAGCATTTGGCGCCCCAGAATATAACTGCTCCCAGTAAAAAATAAAAGAGATACATATGTCCTTCCTCCGGAAAAAAACTAAAACAGATTATATAAAATGAAGCGGATTATTACAAGCTGTCAAAGCATTGCATTGCATGGGAATATTTATACTTCTTAATAAAATCGTAATATTTTGACATCTTTTTTCTTAATTATTGCTGTAATATAATAGCCGCAAGAGCTCTTAAGAAAGCAGGTAAAAACCCAATGAACAAGATACTGGTCTGTGATGACGAGAAAGACATAGTCCGCGCCCTGGAGATCTATCTGCAGGCGGAAGGTTACGAGATATTCAAAGCTTATAACGGCCGGGAAGCCGTGGAGCTGATGAAGAAGGAAAGGGATATACGTCTGGTGGTAATGGATATCATGATGCCGGGCATGGATGGGATCGAAGCGCTGATGGAGATAAGAAAGACCTCCAATGTGCCGGTGATCTTTCTGACGGCCAAATCGGAAGACGCCGATAAGATACTGGGACTCAATGTGGGCGCCGATGATTACATCACCAAACCTTTCCTGCCCGCAGAACTTACGGCCAGGGTAAGGTCTTCACTCCGCCGCTATACCATGCTGGGCAGCCTTAATGCGGAAAAGGATGTGCTTACCATAGGAGGGATAGTCCTGGATGATCCGGCAAAGGAAGTAAAGCTGGACGGGGAAACTGTCAATCTTACAAAGACAGAGTACGAGATCTTAAAGCTTTTGATGCAGGAGCCGGGAAAAGTTTTTGCACCGGGCGAGATATATACAAAAGTATGGGGCGGGGATCCCTATGGCACGGAAAATACGGTGGCCGTGCATATCAGGCGCCTTCGCGAAAAGATCGAGATCGATCCGGCAAAACCCAGGTATCTTAAAGTCGTTTGGGGAAGAGGATATAAGATTGAAGGCGGCAGCAGATAGAATGCGGCCTGCATACGGAGGATATGATGGAAGAGAAAAAGAAGAGCATTATACGAATGGGCATTTTTAATGCCATATGCGCGGTACTGTGCGCGGCAGCAGCCACGGCACTGATCTATGTTACGGTCATTATGATGGTGGCAAGAGCAGGCGGATATTCCGGCATGAGCCGTGAGGGGATGGTGAATAAGGCTATGGACCGCATCAGCGCAAACAGTATGCGCATGCTGATGAATGGTTTTACTGTAGGATATGCGCCGGAAAAGGAAGAGGTGGAAGCGGATCCCGAAGGCGTGTATGCGAAGCTTAATGAAAACTGGAAAAGGCATCTTAAAAAATACAGCGGCATTAAGAATGTGGATTTTGCCGTGATCGTTTCGGAAAATGAGGATATTGACAGGATTGATCTGGGAAAAGAGGATTCATATTTCTACAAAAGTCCCGCCTATACCGGCAGCTATAAGTATGTACTGAGCGGAAAAGTGTTTTTGTCAAACTTTTGGGTCAGGAGCAGTTTATACAGCATAGTGATACATGATGATGAATTAGATATGGGATCGAACAGATCAGGCGGATTTTCTGATATGCAGTATTATGTGCATATATTGTTTAAGACAGCGGATACCATATCACATAATCCGGATGATCCCTTTGATGATATGTATGTAAATGGCAGTCTCAACGCTTTTCTGAATACTCTTTTTGTGATCGATCAGCAGGGGGACGTTCTGGCAGTGAGTCTGACGATAGCGGCGCTGGTATTTCTTATACTGTATTTTGTAAGCGCGGGTTATCGCCGGAATAAGGAAGGGATATATCTTAACTTCTTCGATCGTATCCCGCTTGAAGTGATGTTTGCGATCGCCATCGGTTTTGAGATCTTTATGGCATATGTACTGTATAACATGCTTAAGTATTTCGCGCGGGATATCGAGGATTACATAGGTTTTTCGGAAATGGTATTTATATGCTGCGCGCTTATCTTCGTCGCGGCTCTGACCGGTATCGGTTTTCTGGGAACGATCGCCGTTCGCATCAAAGCAAAGACTTTCTGGAAGAATACGCTTATATGGCGCATAAAAGATTGGATGTTTAGATCTATAGCAAAGTTCGCTATGTGGACGGCAGAGCATGTTCCCCTGGCAGTGATACTGGGATTATCCCTGCCTGTGATAGCAGTGATATCCGTTCTGGAAGCGGCCTTTATGCAGGATGCGTCGGAAGCCATGGCCTTCTTCTTTGTGCTGGGAAGACTTGCATGCATAGTGCTGATGCTTTATCTGATATGGGGATATACTAAGCTGCGTGAAGGCGCTAAACGCATCGCCGGGGGGAAGACGGATCAGGCTGTTGATGAGAAGCGCCTGATCGGTTCATACCGGCTTTTTGCAAGGGATCTTAACGGAGTGGGACAGAGCATACAGCTGGCTGTTGATGAGCGCATGAAGAGTGAGCGCATGAAGACGGCGCTTATAACGAATGTTTCGCATGACATAAAAACCCCGCTGACTTCGATCATCAATTATGTGGATCTGCTTAAAAAGGAAGACACAACAGAGGCTGATAAGAAGGAATATCTTGAGATACTTTCGAAGCAGTCGGATCGTTTAAAGAAGCTGATACAGGATCTGATAGATGCGTCGAAAGCATCATCCGGCGCCATGGAAGTAGAACTGGCTCAGACCGATCTTTCCACCATGGTCAAGCAGGTAGCCGGCGAATATCAGGATAAATTTGAAAAAGCCGGATTGAACATGGTGATGAAGAACGTTGACGAAGAATGCATGGTAAAGGCTGATAATAACCTTCTGTGGCGTGTTATGGATAATCTTTTTAACAATACATTGAAGTACGGCATGCCGGGGACCAGGGTATATCTGGAGTGCGGCCGTAACGACTCAGAGGCATTCTTCAGCATCATCAATATCTCCAGGGAGGAGCTGGGGATATCGGAAGACGAGCTTATGGAGCGCTTTGTGCGCGGGGATGCGTCAAGAAATACCGAGGGCTCGGGACTGGGACTTTCGATAGCGCGCAGTCTTATGGAACTCATGGGTGGAAAGCTTGGCATTAAGATAGACGGGGATTCTTTTAAGGCTGTTATCTCAATATCTCTTCAACGGTAGAAACCGCGCCGATAAGGGCTTTCGCTCCGAAGCGTTTGCCCAGCAGCCAGGTGCCGGCGATAAGGAAGGGAAGAAAGATATTCTTTGCACATCCTTTCTGCTGACGGATACGGAAAATATACAATAATTGTATGAGCATGGCAAGGATATTTCATCCATAAAATGGTGAAAAAAAACGACCTGTTTAAGAGATTTATGATAGAATATAGGGCATAATGCGGGAAACGGCAAAACGAAAAGAGTTTTGCCGTTTGCTATATATAGTAGTATAATCAGACATGCAGAATGCTGCCGGTCAAAAGTGACCGTCAATAGTATCATGGGGAGGAATTATGAAAAAGAAGATAGTAACTGTAATGATGGGCGTTCTTCTGTCGGCTGCCGTGTTATCGGGATGCGACAGTAAGGATCCAAACGCCGGTTCGCGCGGCAGCTATACAGGAGCGGCTGCAAAGCCTACCGGTGCGGAGGCAGATCCGCTGCAGCCCGGGGATCCGGGGCAGGATCCCGCGCCTACGCAGGCAGAGGACGGGGTGGTATATGTTGATAATGTGCCGGATCTGATCCAGGCGATCAAGCCCAATGCAAAGATAGTAGTAAAGGCCGGAGATTATAATATATCCGACTATATACAGGATGTATGGAATAACGACCCCGATCTGTGGAATAAGAATCATAAGTATGTGGAGATACGCGAGGTATATGACGGCGTAGAACTGGTAATAAGGGGCGCGGAAGGCCTTGATATCAGGGGCGAAAGCGATAACTGCGCAGATGTGGAATTCGTGACGGATCCCAGATATGCTGCGGTGATGACCTTTGACGGCTGTGATAAGCTGGTGCTTTCGAATCTTACGATGGGGCATACCGACCGGGGCGAATGCTGGGGCAGCGTGATCGAGCTGGTATCCTGCGACGGTATTGCCCTGACCAATATGGATCTGTACGGCTGCGGCGTTATAGGCCTTAATCTGGAATACTGTTCGGGCGTAATGCACTGTAATGATGTTACAATACGCGAATGCTCGATGGGGCCGCTCAGCAGTGCCAACAGCAGGGGAGAGTGGAAGTTCTACAACTGCAAACTCATAGATTCCCTGAGCGGAGGATTCTTTGGCGAGACCAACGGGCTGAGCCTGTATTTTGAAGACTGCGTTTTTGGCGACAGGGAGACAGAGAATTTCCAGTTCCGAAACGATACCACCACAAAGAACTGTACCTGGGGCGATCCCTCCACATATCCCGACTACGGTTATTATCAGCCGACAGAAATGCATAAGAGCGATCTGAAGATCGCAGCTATCGATTCTTATGTTCTGCAGGATAAAGAATGGATCGGATTTGAGGTGGCCGATGATGTTACGGGAGAGATCGTTCCGCTGGACAGATGGATATATTTCTTTTCTGATGGTTCCGGAATGATCTATGAGGGGATGAACGACAGGATGTTTACCTGGCAGATCGACAGTGCTTACGGCGGCACCATCACCATGGATGACAATTCGGAGCAGTATGGCATAACTGTATATTACGATCAGAATGATCCCAATACGCCAATGTTTCTGGATCTGTCCGACGGCAAAGACGGAATGTGGTTTTACTGATAAGCCTGATAAGACGTTTTAAAAGCAGTAAAAAGCAGGAGGCAATATAGCCTCTTGCTTTTTTTTCTGCATTCCTTTATAATACCGTTTTGTTTGATGGAGACGTATCGAAGTGGTCATAACGAGGCGCACTCGAAATGCGTTTGTCGGTTTACCCCGGCACAAGGGTTCGAATCCCTTCGTCTCCGCTTCAGAAGACCTGTGGATGTACAGTCATCACAGGCCTTTTTGTTATGCGGCGCGTCATAAACCGCATTGAGGAAAGCTATGGGATATGCTATAATCAGAAGAACGCGCATACGGTAGAAGACATATTCATTTGTACATCAGCGCGTCGTTTTTCTGCAGTTTTTCAAAGGATGATCACAAAGACTTTTTTCGGCAAAGAGGAAAGCATATATGAAAAACGGGATGGCAAAAGAAAAGCATATCATACTGAAAAACATAATCGCGACTGTTCTGGTCATGGCTTTTTTTGTGGGGATACTGGTCATATTTTATGATCAGCTGTATCAGGAAAAGCGCAATAATATCATTACAAACGGCGAGATAACAGCCAGCGTTGCCGCTGATCAGATCGATAAGTATCTTACGACTAATATCAATTCTGTCGTATTATCCGGCTACACTCTCGAAAAAATGATACAGGAAAAGCGTTCGGATGCCGATATACAGGATTTCCTGGTAGGACAGTCAAGCGCCATCAGAAATGTTGTCGTGGAGAACTCTACCGGACTGTACGGCTATATTAACGGCCGTTTTTACAGCGGCACGAACTGGATCCCGCCTTCGGACTATGATGCCCTTACGCGTCCGTGGTATACAAAGCCTATGACCAATAAGGGACATATAACCATGCTCGATCCCTATATTGATGTGCAGTCGGGGAATGTTATGCTCGCCGTGGGCAAGACGCTCAGTGACGGCGTCAGCGTTATATCTGTAGATATTTCCCTTGATAAGATACAACAGATAACCGAAGAGGCCGTTGCTTCCGGGGGATCCGATATCGAGATGATAATCAATGATAAGGGCATAGTAGTGGCGCATTCCGATAAGGCCGAAGTCGGGAAGGATTATACCGGGGAGACGGGTACACTGGGCGCCGATATAATGGAAAAGCTCAGGACCTCCGGCAGTGATTCTTTCGAGATAATGTATGGGAAAACGCATTATATCATATACGCTGCGGATCTTATGGATGACTGGTACTGCATATCCGTAAAGGATGCAACGGCGGTTTTTAATCCTCTGAGACTCGTGCTTTATCTGACCGTGGCGCTTGCCGTTATCGTTATGATCATCATCTCGATCGTAATGATAAATTCCATCAGAAGGCAGCAGGATATGCAGAGGCTTGGCAAGCAGCTTTCTGCGACTGCCGATATATACATATCCATGCACGAGATCAACCTGCTTAACGATACGTTCACTGAAGTAAGCAACGTCAGGGAAGAGGCGTCTGAAATGATAGGAGAGACGCGCGATCACTGCCAGGATATG
The DNA here is from genome assembly GCA_902787595.1 of uncultured Lachnospiraceae bacterium. Next base: position 24,581 of record CADAHD010000003.1, on the reverse strand, counting down.
ATACGGACCATAATGACAGAGTTTTCCGATGAAGACTTCAGGGAGGCAGCTGTAGATTTTGTGGATTTCAGCAAACTGAATGAACGTTTGAAAAACCGTAACACCATTACGCTGGAATGGCTGAACAGAGAGGACAAGTGGCGCAGATCAAGATATATAGTTTCGGACCGGGCCGAAAACGGCAATGTGATACGGGCCCTGTACCTGATAGAGGATATTGATTCGGAAAAGAGGGAACGCGATAGGGTATATGATACTGCGCAGCAGCTGAGTTTTCAGATAAGATCCATTGCCAATATCTATACATCTGTTCATGATATTGATCTGATCAACAACTCTTTTGCGGAGATAAATACAAGCGATCCCGAAGTGGAAAAAGTCATTGGCGATGATGTAAATAATGCGCAGCAGGTGCTCAGGGACGCAATGGATAAGCTGACGGATGAAAGCAGCAAAGAGAGCGTCATGGAATTTATCGAATTTCCCAATATTGAAAAGAACGTTGCGGAAACAGGCACAGCTACGATAGAATTCCTGAATTCAAGAGGGAAGTGGTGCAGAGGCAGGTTTATAGTATCCGAGATAACGCGGGACGGCAGACTGTCACATGTCATATGGGCTGTAGAGAATATTGATGATGAAAAGAGAAGGCGCGACCGGCTTACAGTGGCTGCCGAAACCCTTAACGCCCGCATCTCTTCGATAGCAAATATATATATGACAGCGCACGAGCTGGACATTCCTAATGATACCTTCTTTGAGGTAAAGTCGCAGCTGGATGTGGTCAACGATATCGTTGGTGAAAGCCGTACAAACGCGCAGGCTACGCTTACAAAGGTAATGGAAAGCATTACCGATGAGGCGTATATAGATGATGTGCGCAGATTTATCGATCTTTCGACACTGGACAGGCGAATGCGCAAAGTAGACACCATTACCATAGAGTACATGAACAGGGACAAGCTTTGGAGGCGCGGCAGGTTCGTGGTTTCGAAGCGTGATGAAGAGGGAAAGCTTATCCGTGTAATGTGGCTGTCTGAGGATATCAATAACGAGAAGAAAGAGCGCGATAAGCTCCTTGACATGTCGGAGCGTGCCATAGCTGCCAGTGAAGCAAAGACTGCATTTCTTTCCAATATGTCCCATGAGATAAGAACGCCCATCAATGCAGTCCTGGGCATGAATGAGATGATACTCAGGGAATGCGGCGACAGCAGTATACGTTCTTATTCCGAAAATATCCGTACAGCCGGGACCACGCTGCTGGGACTGGTCAATGACATACTTGACTTTTCGAAGATAGAAGCCGGAAAGATGGAGATAAGGCCTGTTGACTATGATCTGTCGGATCTTATCAACAGCCTGATAACAATGATACAGACAAAGGCAGAAGACAAGGGGCTTAAGCTTATACTGAGCATAAGCAGGGAAGTGCCCAAGAATCTGCGCGGCGATGTAGTCCGTATAAAACAGGTCATTACGAATCTTCTTACGAACGCCGTTAAATATACGGAAAAGGGATCCGTTACTTTCAGTCTGGAATATGTAAAGCTTTCGGAAGAGCCTGACAGTATCATGCTGGAAGCGGCTGTAATGGATACCGGTATAGGCATCAGGGATGAGGACATGGCCAGACTGTTTTCCGAATTTGACAGGATAGAGGAAGAACGCAACCGCAATATCGAAGGAACGGGTCTGGGAATGAGCATTACCAAGCACCTGCTGGATATGATGGGCGCGAATCTGGATGTGGAGAGCGTATACGGAGTGGGCTCCAAGTTTTCTTTCAGGCTTAAACAGAGCGTTACAGATTGGGAACCGCTGGGAGATTATGAGGCGGCGTATAAGGCTTCTGTCAGTGAGCGGAGCAGATACAGGGAAAAATTCAGGGCACCGGAGGCTAAACTTCTGATAGTGGATGATATGCCCATGAACCTTATAGTATTCGAAAGCCTGTTGAAACAGACCTGTGTCGGCATAGATACGGCCGAAAGCGGTGATGAAGCGCTGAAACTGGCTGCCGTGAATAAATACGATATCATCTTCCTGGATCATATGATGCCGGATAAGGACGGGATAGAGACGCTTAAAGAGCTGCGTGCGCGTGATAATGAGCCCAATAAGGACACGCCGGCCATATGCATAACGGCCAATGCTGTTTCCGGCGCAAGGGAAGAGTATCTGGCCGCGGGCTTTAATGACTATATCACGAAGCCCGTTGATCCCGACAGGCTGGAAGATGTCATATTAAAGTTCCTGCCGCAGGAAAAGGTGATCAGACAGGATGCGGCGGCAGAGGCGTCTGAGGCAGATGAGCCGGAGTTTGGCGATGAAAACGGGATAATGGAAGCGCTGGCAAAGTGCGGGATCGATGCAGAAGCCGGAACCAGAAACAGCGGCTCCGCGCAGGCGTATATGTCCCTGCTTGAGGTCTTTAATAACGGGATCGATCAGAATGCGCAGCAGCTGGATGGTTTTTACAAAGACAAAGACTTTAAGAACTATACGATAAAGATCCACGCCATCAAGAGTTCGGCCAGGATAATAGGGGCTGCGGAACTGGGCGTGGAAGCCCAGCAGCTTGAGGCGGCAGGAAAAGCGGAAGATATCGGATATCTAAGCAGTCATCATGAAGGATTTATGTTAAAATACAGAGAGTTTAAGGAGAAGCTGTCTCCTGCGCTGGCATCCTGCGGATCGGATAAGGATAAGAAGGAAGCGGATCCCGCCGTGATAGGCAGGGTGCTTGAAGAGATAAGGGCAGCAGCCGAAGATATGGACTGCGACCGCCTGGATGAGATCTTTGAAGAACTTGAAGAGTATAATATTCCGCTTGATGATATGGAATTATTTGATAAGATAAGAGAAGCATATCAAAAGTATGAATACAAAACGATCCTGTCGCTGCTTAAAGAGTAAAGGGTTGTCGGTTTAGGAGAAATATATGGATTACTGGATAGTTGTGGTTGATGATGAACCGCTGAGTCTGACCAATGCCAAGAATCTGCTGCGCGCAAATAATATGCGGACAAGCTGTCTGCGTTCGGGAAGCGAGCTGCTGGATTTTGTGGCGAAACATACTCCGGATCTGATACTTCTGGATGTGCTCATGCCGGAAATGGACGGCTTTGAGACATACCGCGCCCTGCGGCAGTTTGAAGCCGATGAAGGCAGGCCGGAGATACCCGTGATCTTCCTGACCGGAGAGGATAACAGCGAAGCCGAGCGCAGGGGGCTGAAGGCGGGAGCTTCGGATTTTATCCACAAACCTTTTGATGAGGACATACTGATCAAGAGGATCAACAATACCATATTCAACAGCAAGATAATCGAAAGTCTGAAAGAAAAGGCTGCTTTGGATAAACTGACGGGCTTTCTTAACAGGGCCAGCGGTATGGAAAAGATTTCTTCGATCTGCAGGACGGAATCGGGCGCGCTGATGATCCTGGATCTTGATAATTTCAAGCTGGTCAACGATCTTTTCGGGCATGATATGGGGGACCGCGTTCTGGTCGCGTTTTCCAGGATAGTCAGACTTAATATCAGATCCTATGATGTGGTATGCAGGATAGGCGGCGATGAATTTGTGGGCTTCTTTGCGGATATGACTGAGGATGAAGCTGTAAGATCGCTCACGGAGAGGCTTAACGCCCAGCTTATGCGGGAAGCGGAGATACTGATGGGTGAGGACCATGGCATACCGCTGGGAGTATCCGTGGGAATCGCCTATTGCAATGATGAGACCAGGGATTACCAGATCCTGTTCCAATATGCGGATAATGCTCTGTATGAGGCCAAGCGCAACGGAAGACACAGCTATTCCGTTTATAATCCGGGGATCGGCATTGTTGATGTGGAAGATGACATCGAAAGGGATCTTATGCGCCTCACGCAGATAATGTCGGAACGCGGCGAAGGAAAGGGCGCCATGATACTGGGGCAGGAGGCTTTTTCGTGGAATTACCGTTTTATAGAGCGATTTTTATCCCGTTACGGCGGCGTGGCTTTAAGGATACTGTTTTCCTTATCGTCGGACGAGACGGGAGTGATCTTTTCGGAAATGGTTTCCGAATTCGGAAACATACTCAGGAATACCCTGAGGAAATCGGATATGATCCTGCAGTGGCAGCAGAAAGAATACTTTGTCGTGCTGCCCCTGCTTACCGAAGAGGACGGGAACAATGTTGTGGAAAGGATAATGCAGGCCTGGAAACTGACCGCGTATCCGGAAAGGCTGCATATCAAATATGTGACATCCCTGCTTAAAAATGACGAAGTGAGAAAAGAAGAAGACTGAAGGCACGGAGAGGAAAATATTTTTGTGAAAAGGCTGATAATATAAATAAGCGTTATGAAAGAGGGGCGAGAGAAAGAAAAAGGACTGCTTTGGCTGATCCCGTATGCGGCAGCATTATGTGCTTATATTATTTTCTGCCTGACGGGAGCGCTGTATCCTGATCTGGATAATTATAATGTGACCATTGTCTGCAACGGTCTGCTTGGGAACAATAATTTTTGCCAGTATACGCATCCCCTTCTCTGCCTGTTTTTCCGCTTTCTGAAGCTTTTGCTTCCTTCGGCGGATGTATTTACCGCCCTGGCGCATATACTGCTCATTTTTTCCCTGGGTTGGATGATACGCCTGTTTTCGGAACGCTATCCGTCCAAGCTGGGGTTGTTGACAGCGTACGCGGGCGCAAGCTATCTGTGTTTCGGATTGGTACTGTGGAATGTGAATTATACCGTTTGGGCGGCGTTTTTCTCCTTTGTGGGGTGTCTTGGGATTTTTTGCGCATCAGACGGAAAGGAAGGCAGGAGGTACCGGATCCTTGGAGCGATCCTGTACGGCTTTGGCCTGATGTACCGCTGGCATGCGGCCTTCCTCTTTCTGCCGTTCATTGCGTTAACGATATTCGTCAGGCTTTGGGAGGCACATTTTACAAAGGAGAGTATCCGAAGGGAGTTACGGCGCATCCTGCCCTGGCTGATCGTGTTTGCCGGTCTGGGATTGGGGCGTATCCTATTCTATTCCTTTGAACCGTGGAAGTCGGATATCGCTTACGACAATGCCCGCATTACTCTGGGAGATTTTCCGGTGATCGCCTGGGATGAACTTGCACAATTGCCGGAAGGGGCGGATGAATATACCTATCGGGGAGCGGTTCTGGGTCTGTATGCGGATACGGAGACCATGAGTCTTGATAAGATCGGGGCAATGGCCGATGCAGGGAAGAGCTATGTGATACGGGACAAGGATGCTGTCATTAACCCGTTTTGGCTGATGGTACTGAATCTTTTGGAAAAGCCGGTGAGGCTTCTGATCCCCCTGCTGCTCCTTTTGGCGGTCTGTCTGCTTCGCAGTTTTGGCGGAAAACGCTATAATGTATTTGCTGCATGGGGGGCACTGGGGGGAGCCTTGGTTATCATCCTGTATTTTACCATACGGGGGCGGGCGCCGGAACGCGTGTGGCTTTCTGTTTTTCTGGCTGCATTTTTCAGTGTATCTGCAACTGCGGAAATGCATAAGGAAGAGAAGAAGCAGAATATGTGGCAGATGTTTTCAGTTGTTCTCTTTTTTGCAGGGATAACAGGCGGCGGATATAAGATGACAGAGAAACCGCAGAATGTCTGGAATGCGGCGGCGGATGCGGATGATACACGTTTTTCCTTTGCCTATGAAACGGATACGCTGTATCTGGTCGGAGGCTGGATGCAGCATACACCTGATGAGAAGAAGATCATCGGCAATTATCTTTATGGCTGGTATAAGCTGGAAGATCATTTTGCATGTCAGGGAAAGCTGCCCACGGATCGTTTCCTGAAGCATTTTATTCCCAACGGGGCATTCTGGTATGGGCAGGAATATTATCGCAGCCAGCTGAAGGAGATGGAAACAGAGGATCCGGTAGTGGCTCTTTTCGAACAGGACCGCTGGCGGCTTTGGGATGTCAGCGAGGATTCGCTGTTCAGGGAATATTTTTTTGTATATCTTTATCGCCGCTACGGGGATATGGATGTGATAAAGGAAAGAACGATCGACACTTATCCGGTCTATCGTTTTGAAAAAAAACAATAAGGAGGAGGAGAAGATGAAACACAAGGGATTACAACGTAAACTGTCATCATTGCTTTGCTTGATCATGCTGACGGGCAGTCTGTTTACACCCGCTGATCAGCCGGTATATGCAGCGGATGCGGAAGAAACAGATGCTGCAGGGAGCGCATCGGAAGATGTTTCTGCGCCGGAGGAGCAGCCTGAGAGGCAGCAGCCGGAGGAAGAGCAGCGTGTAAGCCTTAAGGATCTCGCTGAGGAATACACGGTTCCCGACAAGGCGCAGGGAGAAGAGTTTAAGATCATCTATGTTTTGGAAAACGGGGCCGTCCTTCGGGAAGACTATGAGAAGAAACTGGAGAGCTTCGGGAATGAAAGGGCTTCCGTCAGTGTGGATGGACAGCTTATACAGACATTTGAAAAGGGCAGTGAAGACACACTGGCACCCCTGGTCTATCATAAGGATGGTTATATCACGGAGCGGAGCAGGAGATGGAAGCTGACTTATACATATACGGACTGGGTGCCTGTATATGATGCATGTAGCATTACGATTATTCGATATGATCCGGTTACCAGAACTGCCACTCAGACTTTTCCTGTCGGCACAGCGGTTAAAACGCTTGAAGGGTATGCGGAAAACGGCGTTATCCGTCTTTATCCCAACTGGGAAGCGGTGAATGAGCTGCAGCTGGATTTCCATTCCAATCTGGAGAATGATGAGGTAAAGAGCATTACCGTAAAGCAGTCGGATGAGTACTTCCGGGTGCCCGGAAACCGGGACGAACGTCTGGGCTTTAAAAATGACGGTTTTATGGTGGTATCCTGGAATACCGCAGCCGATGGCAGCGGCGAGGATACGCTGCAGCGTCATACCGAGGTGTATATGGATGATCTTTTTGATATCGCAAAGGTGAACGGCGGCAAAAGGACTGTCACCCTCTACGGACAGTGGGATACCCTGAGATACGGGATCAGCTTTGACCGGAATGTGGCACAGCTTGAGGATCGTGCACTACAGGCCCTGGAGGAAGGCGTTTCCGTAAACGAAGAGCAATATGAAAAGCAGTATTACTCTTGGGATCAGAGCGTTTCCGTAAATGCCTATACCGCAAACCAGAGCGATTATGAGATGAAAGGCTGGGCCTTTACGCCGGACGCCACAGAGGCGGCAATTTCGGCAAATGCCCTGTCCGGCCTTACGGCAGAGGAAGTCTTTCTGCTGAAGGAAGAGAGTCCTGCGGCGGATGATGAGGAAGACATGAGTCTCTACGCATTCTGGGGTTATCATGATTATGTGATCAACTACCGCGGGATCAGGGTGCTGTCCGCCAATACGGCACCAGGAAACGCAGCTGCCGATAATGAATTTTCCGCGTACGGGCTGAGTCTGCTTTCGGAAAGAGAGCTGGAAAGCCTTGCTGCCACACGGGGGGTATTTATAAATGATGCGGTAGCCTACGAGATCCTGGGGGAGGAAGAGATTGACGGCTTTTACGCTCTGCCCGAAAGCTATAATATAGGGGAGACGACCATACTTCCCGGGGCGGATGTGATCGATCAGGGGCTGACCGATCCGGAGTTTACGGAGAAATATGACTTTATCTGCTGGACAAAGAACAAGTGGATGCGCAGGGATGTGGCAAGTCTCGGAAAGAACGGTGATATCCACGACGGGGATGTGACTCTGTATGCAGTCTACAGTCCCAAACAGATGACAGCTTCCGTAAACGAAGGGCAGCATGCTGCAGTGAAGGAGTTTAAAGCTGTCCAGGTAAATACGCCGAATCTGTTGAATCGTAGTGATTATGCAGTGATTAGGCTGGAAGGGGAGACTGTCCATGCGGATATGTTGAGCGTAAGCTTTAATAACGGAAGCAGGGAGACCGATTACTACGAGCTCTGCGCGGTGGACAGCACCAAAGCAAAGCTCGGGCAGGGCTATGCGACGATCGGTATACGTTTGAAAGACGGTGTGAGCGCGGATCAGATCAAAGCAGTAAGTAAGGCATCGAAACTGGAGCTTAAGGTTCGTGGTATCAATGACCCTGAGGGAACGGAGCAGACCATCAGCTTAGTGCTTAAGACGAATTATAAGCTTCCGAAGTTCAGCGCGGATGTAAAGAGCCTTACGATCTATAAGGAACTGCTGGAAAAGGACGGACGCGCTGAGTTCTTCCTGCGGGATAAGAAAGGCAGCCTGGTTACGGACCTCCTGGACGGAAAATGGGAACTGGATTTTGTGGACAGCGCTAAAAAGACTGTGATCGAAGATGTGAAGCTTTCCCTGGACGGTGAAAATGTGATAAAGCTTACGGCATCGAAAGCAACAAAGGGCTATATACGGATCCGTAATACGAACTGGATCGACGGGGCATATTCCTATGTTCCGCTTACGATCAAGGAAGGCGGTAAGAAGGCAGGTCTGGCGCTTTCCGCAACGAAGGTGACGCTGAATAACGCGTATGATACGGAGGAAGCTTATGTCACGGTGAAGCTTGCCGGAGGGATGCGGTTGACAGTATCCGGTCTTAGCGTAACGCCTGATAAGAAATGGCCCGAGAAAGGACTTAGCGTGAGCTGCAACGATGACGTGATATGCATCAGCGGCGCAAAGGATGTTAAGAAAGGCAGCTATAAGCTTATAGTTTCTGCTGAGGGAACAAAGTCTAAGACCCTTACCGTGAAAGTGGCGGATGTGAAAGCAGATAAAGCATTGAAGTACAGTGTGAAGGGAAAGGCAGACGCTGTCTATGGTGGTCAGCTTTTCCTGACACCAAAGATTACGGGCTTTTCCGGGGAGATATGTTCGGCGCGGGTGGTAAAGGAATCGGTGTCACTGGATAAGCTGGATCCTTCACTTATGCGTTATGAAGCATACTGGAACGGAAAGAATGTGGTGCTTTCCGCTACGGATGATTTCAGACCCCTTGCGGAAAAGATGGATGTGAGCGTGGAGCTTAGCCTTTCCACGGGAAGAACCCTTACGGCGGATGTTACGATCAAGCCGACGCTGGGTAAATTCAATCTGAAGGTATTGGATGCGGTGGTATCGGGGAATACTGTCTCCACACCCGTGATGGCAAGCTACACATGGAACTTTTATTACGTCCCGAACGGCCATGAGAAACGTGTGAGCGATTTTGACCTGACGGATCCTCTGATCAATGAGCTGATAAAGATCGGAGACAAAAACGGAAAAGTCGACGGTATCTCAAAGGCAGGAGTGATTTCCGGCAGCTATAAGGACGGGCTTGTTACCCTTTCGTTGGATCCCGGATTTAAGGCAGATAAGCAGCAGAAGCTGAAGCTCAGCCTGCCTGCAGTCTGGAGCGTTGACGGAAAGAGCTACAAAGCAGGCTTTAACGTAACGATCCTGCCAAAGGCAGAATAAAAAGCAAGGTATCGGGACAGCCGCTCTTTGGGGCGGCTGTCTTTTTGTATGAGAGGAAAATCTCCTTGCATATTCCCGGGCGCTGTAGTAGAATATCTGTTTGTAAGGGATCTTAGCACAGCTGGGATGTGCGTCCGCTTCACGTGCGGAAGGTCACAGGTTCGAACCCTGTAGGTCCCATAAGACCGTCGATCGATTTCGGCGGTTTTTTCTTTACTTATCCCAAATGCTGTGGTAAAATCAACAAGATGTAGTGGTTTACATAAAGAGTTGCAAATAAAATGTGACCATTAGTTTTTTTGTGTTTTTTTGGAGGGAGAAGTGAATAAACAGGAATACAAGTTACTTTCGGAAGAGATAATGACGCTTACGGCTAACTCTCAGTTTCAGGATGCGGCCGAGATCGCTGACCGCATAGACTGGCGCAAAGTCAGAAGTTTCAGCATGCTCATGAAGATAAGCGAGCTTTATCAGCTCAACAGGCGCTACGATGATGCCCTTGAGCTTATGCTTATGGCCTATGACCATAATCCCAAGAACCGCGATATTGTCTACAGCCTGTGCGAACTGTATATCTTATTGGAAAACCATGTAAAAGCCCTTGAATTCCTGGCTTTATATAAGAGGATGGCGCCCCATGATCCGGGCGTATATATATTACAGTACAAATTCCAGGAACTGGAAGGGGCTTCTATAGAGGATCAGATCCAGCTGCTGGAAGAATTCACCAGAAAGGATTACAGGGAAGAGTGGGTATACCAGCTGGCCTATCTTTATCACAGGATGGGACTGGCCACCAAGTGCGTTGAAACCTGCGATGAACTGCTTAACTGGTTCAAGGAAGGTCCTTTTGTTATCAAGACTCTGGAGCTTAAGAGGCTTCATGCAAAGTTAAGACCAGACCAGCAGGCTATCTATGACAGCAGGGAAGATATTGCCGAAGAGATCCGCGCGGTAGAGAGCGATGAGTATACTGCGGAAAAGGCAGACCCCGATCTGGATCCGGATATGAAGGATGTGGACATCCATGTCAAGACCATAGACATGGGCAAGTTCAATACCATGAATCTGCAGAAAGCTCTGGCAGACAGCATGAGAGAGCTTATGGGGGCAGAAAACGCTGCAAAGGAAAAGAACGGCCGTATTACCGGCAGGATCATGAAACCCATGATCGAAGATGATTATATGTCCACCGGCGAGATGGAAAAGCAGATGGCTGCAAAGGGCGCCGGGGAGATGGAACAGGCAGCGGGTGAGCGGTACGAAGACTCTTATCCTGAAGAAGGCTACGAGGGAGAGTATCCTCAGGAAGGCTACGAGGGAGAATACCCTCAGGGAAACCGGGGGGGCGGGTACCCTCAGCAGGGCTACGAAGAGGATCCTATCGAATCGGTGCCCGGAGAACTTGCTTCCGAGCCCGAAGGAGTGGAGGATCAGACCCTGTTCTTTAACCCTGTAGATGTATCTGCAGTAAGCCGTCAGACACAGACAGAGAAAAAGGACGAGGTATTCTTTGAAGACCGTACCGATGATATAGTGATCGACAATCTGCCTTCAAACACCAATCCGGATTATGAAAGCGTGCTCAGTAAAGCGCGCGCCGTGCAGATGGAGGAAGAAGAGGAGAGAAAGAGCCGCGCCGTTTATGTCGGGGATGATGTAGAGAGACGCACTGTTCGCACAGATAAAAACGGCATGGATGGAATGTTCTACCTGGGCGATGACGGTCAGCTGGGGCTGGCTGTGCCCGAGCGCAGTCCCGAAGAAAAGCAGATCACGGGACAGATACATTTGAGCGACTATCTTACAGAGTGGGAAAAGACTAAAAGACGCCAGCGCGCAAAGCAGGATGAGGAGCTTCACAGAAATCTCTTAGAGCGCACAGGCCCTATTTTCAAGGATTATGAAGAGGACAGCAGGAACGGCCTGATCGTTGAGCTTGAACGTGAGCAGAAGATCTTTGAGGATAAATATCAGGCAGATGATATAGAACTTCGCAGCATAGATGAGATAAGCGAAGAGATTGCTGCAGAAGACAGCACAGCAGAGGAATATGTTCCGGCAGCTGAAGAAGCAGTTTCTGACGGAGCTGTCAGGTCTATATGGGATGATGTGAAGGATGCCATGGAGGCGGATAAAAACGCAGGCATAGGTCTTGTGGATGCAGCTGTGGCAGGAAGCAGCAGCCTTCTTGATACTAAGAATCTTGATAAGATGGTAGAGATAACCGCTCCCGAAGCTTCTCCCGAAGCTGGCGGCGAAAATGCTCCCGAAGCCGAGGCTTCAGCCGAAAGCGCAGAGCAGGAGCCCGAAGCAGAGCAGCCTGCAGCCGAAGCGGAGCAGGAAGCAGATGCTGCAGAAGCAGACAGTGTAAGCGGCGCTGCAGAAGTGAGCGTTGCAGCGGAGGAGAGCCCTGAATCCGGAACTTCGGCAGAAGAAAGCGTCGCAGAAGCATATGAGGAAGACGGATACGCCGGCGAGAACTACGAGGAAGACGAAAAATACGGCGAAGAGTATTCCGAAGATGACGGCTATTACGATGAAGACGGGTATTATTACCCCAAAGAGGGCGGCTACTACGATCCGGAGGGGAACTATTATCCCGAAGAGGGCGGTTATTACGACCCGGAGGGGAATTATTATCCCGAAGAAGGCGGTTATTATGATCCGGAGGGAAATTATTATCCCGATGAGGATGAGGACAGCACCGAAGAACAGCAGACAGCGGACACTGAGGAAGCTGCTGCAGACGAAGCTCAGACCGAAGAAGAAGCTTATGGTGAAGATGACAGCGCCGCAGAGGAAGCCGGAGACGGAAACTGGGGCGGCAGCATGAACACCGAACAGATAAATGAGATATCCGGAGCTCTTGAGGCGGACGCGGACCGCGTGGGTCACGAGACTGTTGATGAGATGAACGATGAGTTCGATCCCGGGCAGGAGAATGAGCTGAGCATGGAAGAGCAGAAGCGGTGATAATGAGGAGAACGCCCTTAAGCTGGGCAAGAATCTGATCAAAGAGATACAGATGATCGATGCCAATTTTGTTTCGACCCGCATCGCCAAGATAAGCGGTACAAAGATGAACCGCAGGGATATCCCCATGATGCTCAACCAGCTTGCAAACGGCGCTTTGATGATCGATCATGCATCGGATATGAACAGGGAGACTATGGAAACCATAGCCAGGACGCTTGAGAGCATGTCGGAAGGCCTGTTCATCGTGATGATCGATAAGCGCAAGGATATGGACCGCCTGCTGGAAGAGTACGAGATGATAACGGGATACTTTAATGCCCGCATCGACATAGCTCCGATGAATAATAACGCGCTGGTCGATTATGCAAAGAAATATGCTTATTCCAAAGAGTATAAGATAGATGAGGAAAGGGGCGTGCTGGCGCTGCATCAGCGCATCAGCGAGCTGCAGATAGGCGAGCACAACGTTACTACCGGAGAAGTTGAGGATATCGTAGATGAAGCGATAGAGCATTCCAGGAGGCATCCTCTGTCTGCATACTTCCAGGTCCTGAGCGGAAAACGCTATGATTATGAGGATATGATAATACTCCGCGAAAAGGACTTCATTCACAAGTAAGACTTTCCTTTTCGGGCAAATTGTGGTATAATAAGACCTCGGGGGACACCCCGGGGTTTTATAATATGATTTGGAGGTTACGATATGGCACCAAAGAAGACGGATAAGTCTGTTCTGTCACTTCAGGAGGAGACTGTTTTTATTTCAGAGGCAGATCAGTACGTGTTCGGACAGGGCACACATTATGACATCTATAAGAAGCTGGGCGCTCATCCCTGTGCAAAGAATGGGAAAAAGGGCGTCTTTTTTGCTGTCTGGGCACCTCATGCCAGGGAAGTGCATGTGGTGGGAACGTTCAATAACTGGGATGTGAACGCTCATCCCATGACCCGCATAGGAGAGGGCGGCATCTATACCTGCTTTATCCCCGAGGTGGGAGAAGGCGAGCTTTATAAATATTTCATTACCACCCAGAGCGGAGAAGGGATCTACAAAGCCGATCCTTATGCAAATTATGCGGAGCTCCGTCCGGGCACGGCATCAAGGATCTATGATATCAATAAATTAAGATGGTCGGATGAGAAGTGGATGAGCGAACGCGCAAAGCAGAACCACTTCCAGGAGCCGATCGCCATATATGAATGCCATATAGGATCGTGGATGAAGCATCCGGACGGAACGAAAGACGGCTTTTATACCTACCGTGAATTTGCGGACCGTCTGACCGAATATCTGAAAGATGTTAAATTCACCCATGTTGAGCTTATGGGCATAGCAGAGCATCCCTTTGACGGATCCTGGGGATATCAGGTGACCGGCTATTATGCGCCCACTTCGCGTTACGGTTCGCCCGAAGACTTTGCCTATCTGGTAAACAAGCTGCATAATGCGGGCATAGGAGTGATCCTTGACTGGGTTCCCGCGCATTTCCCCAGAGATGCCTTCGGCCTGGCTGATTTTGACGGCGAACCTCTTTACGAGCATCCCGATACCCGTCTGGGAGAGCATCCCGACTGGGGAACGAAGATCTTTAATTATTCAAAGAATGAGATCAGGAATTTCCTGATAGCAAACGCCCTTTACTGGATACGCGAGTTCCATGTGGACGGACTTCGCGTGGATGCCGTGGCTTCCATGCTCTATCTGGATTACGGAAAGCGCGACGGCCAGTGGGTGGCCAATAAATACGGCGGAAACGAAAACCTTGATGCCATCGAATTCTTCAAGCATCTGAATTCGGTCATCCGCGGACTTAACAATGGCGTTATGACCATCGCGGAGGAATCCACCGCATGGCCCAAGGTTACGGCGCGTCCCGAGGATGACGGCCTGGGCTTTACTTTCAAATGGAACATGGGCTGGATGCATGATTTCTGCGATTATATGAAGCTGGATCCTTACTTCCGCAAGGATAATCATAATAAGATGACATTTGCCATGAGCTATAACTGCGCTGAAAAGTATATCATGCCCCTTTCGCATGACGAGGTGGTCCATCTTAAATGCTCCATGGTAAATAAGATGCCGGGATATCAGGTAGATAAATATGCAAATCTGCGCGTGGGATACGCATTCATGTTCGGACATGCAGGCAAAAAGCTGCTCTTCATGGGCCAGGAATTTGCGCAGGAGCGTGAATGGAGCGAAGAACGCGAGCTCGACTGGTTCCTTCTGGGAGAGGATCTTAACAAAGGCATGCTGGAATATGTCAAGGAGCTGCTCAAGGTCTACAGGGATAACCGCTGTCTGTATGAGCTGGATGATTCCTGGGACGGCTTTGAATGGATAAATGCTAACGATTCCTACAGGAGCACTTACAGCTTTATCCGTAAGAGCAGGGACGGAAAGAACAATATGGTCTTTGTCCTTAATATGACGCCTATAGCGCTGGATGATTATGCTGTGGGCGTGCCCAAAAAGGGCAAGTACAAGCTGGTGCTTAATTCCGATGAAAAGCGCTTTGCGGGAAACGGCGCAGAACTGCCCGAAGAGATAAAGGCTCAGGAATTTGAATGCGACGGCAGACAGTACGCCATCAAATTCAATCTTCCTCCTTACGGCGCTGTTGTGTATTCATTCTCATATTAAAGAGTTTGAGCTTTTATGCCGAAATAAAAGTCAGATGTGTTTCACATCTGACTTTTTCGTATAGTTGTGTGTCATCCTGAACGGAGCCTGTAAACATGTCATCCTGAGCGAAGGATCTTGATAAAGGAGAATTGATCCATGAACGTAAACTTCAACACCATCCCCGATGAAACGATAAAAACAGCCTCTGCGCAGCCGCGCGATGTATCCGAAGCAAAAAAAGCAGACGGCGGCAAAAGCTTTCCCGGCTACAGCCTGGATATAGGGAACAATAACTCTCCCATAATCAGCGATAAGAAAAAGGCCGTGGAGGAACTGATAGAAGCGGGCAGTCCCGCTGACGCAAAGAACCGTCAGGACATGATGATACTTATGTCCAATACCGTCAGTCCCGAAGCCTACGGGAAAATGCAGGAGGAAGGTTTTGACCCGGGCAAGCTGGATCCGGAGGATGCGGTAAATATAGTTGATGAGATAAAAGCTACCATGGCTAAGAGCGGCGTGGTGATATCCGGATATAATGATGATCTGAGTCCCGAGCAGCTTGAGGCTGTTACCGGCAGCGCGGCATACGCGCAGGAGATAGCGCGTTCCTTTGAGCAGCAGGGAGTTCCCTTAAATGAGGATAATGCAAAGGAAGCGGCCGCAGCCATAGAAAAGCTTAGCGGTATGGAGCCGCTTGATGCTTCGGCAAAGGCATATATGGTAGAAAATAACATGCAGCCCACGCCCGATGCCCTTTACAGGGCGGCACACAGCGGCAGCGCTTCCGCTCACACCGCGGCGCAGGGATATGTGCAGAGCGGCGGCTATCTTTCAAAGACGGCGGCAGCGGATGCAGCGGGGCTGGAGCAGTTAAAAGGACAGATGGAAAGGCTTATAGAGCGCGCAGGCGAAGATGCGGATGAGAGCAATATCGCCCTTGCGGAGCAGATGGTAAAGGAGGGCCTGCCCCTTACGGAGGAAAGCTTCCTTCTGATGAAGAAGCTGGATGGGCTGAAGCTGCCGATGAGCGTGGCAGAGGCTGCGGATAAGGCTGCCATGGCCCTTGCCGACGGGATACATCCTTCGGATTATGATGTGAGCAGGGACAGCACCCTTCTGGAAGAAGCTGTTGAACTGAGCGATAAGGCGGCCGGCATTAAGGATGAGGCTGTGGACAGGGCTGTAGCAGAGGATATGCCCTTAAATCTTAAGAATCTCTCGCGCCTCAGCATGACTTCAACCAGCATCAGCGTGCAGATAAGCATGGAGGCCAGGACTGTAACAGCCAGACGCCAGCTTGAGGAAGTGCGTCTTTCCATGACCGTACAGGTAAGCTATCATATGTTAAAGGCCGGAGTGAATGTGGATACACTGGAACTCTCCGATCTTGTGGATAAGTTAAAGAGCGCCGAGCAGGAGATGCTGGGCAGCAGATATAATACTCCCGATGCAAAAGAAGCGCTTGACAGGGCGGGGATCTTTGACCGGACCATGGACAGCTTAAGGCAGATACCGGGCATGCCTGTATCTCTGCTGGGAGATTTCCTTAAAGATGCGTCTGAGAGCTTTTCGTCCTTAAGCAGTTTTACATCGGCGGGGGCTTCGCTTAAGCTGCAGTATCAGGCGGCGGGCATCAGCTACGAGACCATGCAGACGCAGGTGCGCTCGGACCTGGGCGACAATATCAAAAAAGCTTTCACACATGCGGAAAGCCTGCTGATGGAACTGCATATAGAGAGCAGCGAGGAAAATCTCCGCGCTACACGCATACTGGGCTATAACAGCATGGAGATAAGCATGGCCAATATAGACAGGGTCAAACAGGCCTGCGGCATAGTGGACGATATCATGGACAGGATGACTCCCGAAAATACGCTGCAGATGATAAGGGACGGCGTCAATCCTCTTAAGATGAGCATGGAGGAGCTGGACAATTATCTGGTAAGGAACGGAAAGAGCGGCGAAAGCTACAGCGAATTCCTGGTAAGGATGGAGCAGAAGAACAATATCACTGCCGATGAGCGTGAGAGCTATATAGGCGTTTACCGCATGCTGCATCAGATACAGAGCAGGGACGGCGCGGCTGTGGGAACACTGATAGACCAGGACCGCGAACTGAGTTTTGAAAACCTGCTGAGCGCAGTACGAAGCAGAAAGAGCGCGGGCATGGATGTGAGCGTAGATGACAGTCTTGAGAGCGTTGAGGGCAGTAATGCAAATGATATAGCGCGTCAGATAGAGACCGCCCTCTATAAAGAGGCAAAGAAGGATCTTAAGGAAGCTGCCGATGTACCCGTGGAATTATACGGCGAGCTGATACAGAACGGACTGGATACCGATGCGGACAGCCTGCTGGGAATAAAAGGCTTAAGGGAGCGCAGGGGCGAACTGTTCGATCTGAGCCGAAGGGCGGCTGCGGCGCCCCACAGAAGACAGCATACCACTGCGGATGGGCGCATAGTGAGCGCAGACGGCGCAGCAGGCGGAGCAGATCCGTTTAAGCTGACGGAAGACATAGTGGATGCGGCTCTTGAAGATGCCTGCGCCGGTGTGCTGGATAATTTTGATTCCGAAGATGATGCGCAGCAGGCTTATTCGCACATGGCAGATGTGGCGGAGAGGGTGCTGGCTGATGCAGCCATGGATCCCGACGGAACCATAGATCTGAGAGCGATAAGCAGCGCGATGAAGCAGCTGGGAACAGCCAGGGCGCTGGCAAATGAGGAAAGTTACGAAGTGCCTATGGAGCTGCACGGTGAGCAGACTGCCGTGAGCGTAAAGATAAGGCACGAGGAAGGCGTGAGGGGCCGCGTGGACATCAGCATGGAGAGCGCTTATTTCGGCAATATGCATGCGGCGTTCAGCGTGATGGAAGCCGGACTGGATATATATGCCGTTACGGACAGCGCTGAAGGCAGGGATGCGGCGCAGGCGCTGGAGGATAAGCTGCGTTTGCGTTACGAAGAGGCCGGCATAAGCATTTACGCCTGCAATTTTGCATATTCTTCGCACTTTACTCTTAAGGATCGACCTCAAAAGGCCGATGATAATATTGACGGTTTTGATACAGCCACTCTTTACAGGAGCGCAAAGATATTCCTTCGCACTTTGGGAGAGGCATAAATAAATAAGCAGGCCACGGACGGCAGCGGATCAGGGGATAAGGATATTCCCGGGAATGGAGTCAGTATGAGAATAAATTATAATGCATCCGCCGTGATCACGAATAAGTCGCTCAACAATAATGACAAGATGCTGAGCCAGTCTTTGCAGCGCCTGTCTTCGGGCCTGAGGATAAACAAAGCCATGGATAATCCGGCCGGTCTGGCTATCGCGCATCGTATGGATTCACAGGTAAAAGGCCTTGATATAGGAAAGAGGAATTCCAATGACGGGATCTCTGTTATTTCCACTGCAGAGGGCGCTCTTGCTGAGATGTCTTCCGTGCTGCAGCGTATGAACCAGCTGGCTGTACAGGCGGCTAACGGCAGCAATACCGACAGCGACCGTGAACTGCTGGATCAGGAAGTGCAGCAGCTCAAGAAAGAGCTTACCCGTATCGCAAAGGACACGGAATTCAACGGCATGCCGCTTCTGGACGGCAGCTTTGATCTGAAAGCATATACAGATAAACCCGATCAGGCTAATGTGGATTATTATTCACAGGATGTTCCGCCCAGCAAGGATTATAAGGTCGATTTTTCGAAACTCTTTACTAAGGATCCTGCAGACCCGGACGCTTTTACCATTCCGGGCGTTGAGCCTCCCGCAAAGCCTTCGGGGAGCGGATACAGCGCGGATATCAATGAACAGGGCGATAAAGTCACGCTCACCGGCCCCGGCGATTTTAAGATGATCATCGGCATCGATCAGAACGTGATAAAGAATGCCAAGACACTCACAGAGAAAAAGACCGCCATCTCCGGCATCGGTGAGATGAATATTGACATTACCGGCATAGGCGCGATGAAGATACAGGTTGGAGCTAATGAAGGCCAGGAACTGGCAGTGCAGATACCTACCGTATCCCTCTATCGCATGGGACTTGACGATCTGGATATATCCACAGTGGACGGAAAGCATAAAGATCCCGCCGACGATACCAGCGAGCTGGTGGGCGGCGCGTCAGCAGGCATAGACGCCATCAAGGGCGCTCTGGATTATATAAACGATATACGCTCCAGACTGGGCGCGTATGAGAACCGCCTTGAGCATAATGTTACCAGCGTTGATGTTTCTTATGAGAACCTGACAGCATCCTATTCACGCATAATGGATGTGGATATGGCTGAGGAAATGACGCAGTATACCACCCAGCAGGTGCTGGTGCAGGCAGGAACATCCATGCTGTCACAGGCCAACGAAAGACCGCAGACAGTATTGCAGCTGTTACAGTAAAGTCCCAAGGAGGTTTCCGGGGACCCTGCAGATCGTTGAATATACTATAAAGGGGAGCAAACATGACAGATGAAAAAAGACAGGAGTTTATCCTGAGGGTCAGTCAGGCCAATCCTTCGGCAATGGTAGTGGTAGTGTATGATATTTTTGATGTATACTGCGCAGAGCTGCTTGCGGCGGATACGCAGAGCGAAGACTTTAAAGATCTGATCTGGAACTGCCGCTGCTGCATAAGGGAGCTTATCGAAGGCCTTAACATGCAGTATGAACTGGCACGGAATTTTTATGAAATATACAGATTTGTCGACCGTCAGCTCATCACCTGCGGCGTAAGGCGCGAGACAGTTGACCTGGACAGATGCAGAAGACTGATAAGATCCTTAAGGGATGCTTATGCGGAGGCGGCTGCCAACGACAGGTCCGCTCCCGTGATGAAGAATACCGATGTGGTATATGCGGGCATGACTTACGGACGAAACGATATTAATACGGAAAGTGTGGCAGCGGGTACTAACCGCGGATTTCTGGCATGAGTGATAAAAAAGCATTGATAGCAATGAGCGGCGGCGTGGATTCTTCTGTAGCCGCCGCTCTTATGAAGGAAAAAGGATATGACTGCCTGGGGGTGACCATGAGGCTTTTCCACAGCGAGGAGCAGCGGCTGGATCCGAAGAGCTGCTGCAGCGTCAGGGATGTGGATGACGCCGCAAGGGTCGCTCTTTTATTGGGCATTCCTTATGAGACAAAGGATTATTCCGTTGATTTTAACGAGAAGGTCATAGACAAATTCATACGCACCTACAGATGCGGAGGCACGCCCAATCCCTGCATAGACTGCAACAGATATCTCAAATTCGAAAAACTCCTGGAGTATGCGCTTTCCAGATCCTGCGATGTGATCGTGACGGGGCATTATGCAAAGACGGAGTATGACGAAGAAAGCGGGCGCTATCTCCTTAAAAAAGCGGAAGATCCCGCTAAGGACCAGAGCTATGTCCTTTATAATCTGAGTCAGGAGCAGCTGAAATACTGCCGCTTCCCCCTGGGAGAGCTTAACAAGAGCGAGGCCAGGCGCATAGCCGCGGAATACGGTTTTGTAAACGCCGATAAGGCCGAATCCCAGGATATCTGTTTTGTGCCTGACGGCGATTATGCTTCGTTTATAGAAAAACAGACCGGTACCGTATATCCCGAAGGTGATTTTGTGGATCCGGAGGGGAAGGTGCTGGGACGACATAAGGGCGTGATACATTACACCATCGGCCAGCGCAAGGGCCTGGGGCTTCCTGCAGAATTCCCCTGGTATGTGACGGGCATAGATGTGGAGAACAACAGGGTCAGCTTAAGCCACGGCGAGGGGCTGTTTAAGAACAGCCTTACGGCTACGGATATCAATCTGATCTCGGTGGCGCGCATAGAAGGAGAGATGCGCGTAAAGGCAAAGGTCCGTTACCGTCAGAAGGAACAGGACGCCATCGTGACCCAGCCGGATGAAAACACTCTCAGGGTAGTCTTTGATGAACCCCAGAGGGCCATAACAAAGGGCCAGGCGGTGGTTCTTTATGACGGCGACAGGGTAGTCGGAGGCGGCACCATTGCTTGAATAATATGGACGATTTTGATATAATGGATCCGTATTATGAAAGAGCGAAAGAATCCACATGAGATCACCATGCTAATCTGGAGCCTGCTGGGGGAAACAGCAGCTTATATTGTTGCGCTCCTTTTTCGTTATGTGATACTGGAACCCATGTATCCGAATAAGACCAGAGAGTATGAATTCTACAGGATGTTTTACATCTTTCTGCTCCTGGCTTATTCTTTTGTTTTCTTTATGCGCCGCACAAAGGTAAGGCATGCGTGGGAAATGGATTTCTGGGGAAAGATCGCCGAAGTCATCAAATCGCAGACGCTTCTTCTTTTCATAGAACTCTTTTTTATTTTCTTCATAAACTGGGATAAAAGAATATCGCGGACGGTTGTTGCCATACTCTTTGTTTTTGGCATACTCTTTGATATCTTTGCCCGCAGGCAGTACGCCCGCAGGTATATCAGGAAATACGGCAGCAGCGTTAAACACAGGGATATAATAATGATCGCCGAAGCAGAGGAAAAGGACAGGCTTAAGTTCTGCATCGAGCGTTATGGTTATCTGAATGAGAGGAAGGATATCTGGGATATCCATACGGTGGTCGGCGTCTATGAAGCTCAGGATGTGAAGAAGGAAAAACTGAGCATTCCGAAAGGCTGTGCGATGATATATGTTTCCGCGGCTGCTGCGGAAAAACTGGGAGAAAAGGAAAAGACTTATCTGCGCTCGCTGGGCATACCAGTTTCTTATGCGGTAAAAGCCGAAGGCAGATCCCTTCCCGAAAGAGTCATGATCAACGAGGGCGGAAGCGCTGCGGTATTTGAAAGCTATATGCACCGCAAATTCCCGGTATTGGGAGTGGAATATACCACGGCGGGCTGCACGGAGGCTGCGGCTTATGTGCTGGATCATGTTAAGGAACTGGGCGGTAATTATATCTGCTTTTCGAATGTGCATACCACGGTGATGGCCAGTGATGATAAATCCTACAGGGATATCTTAAACGGCAGTGCCCTTACTTTCCCCGACGGTAATCCCATAGCATCAAAGATAGCTCTTGGAGGATATCCGGAAGCAGAGCGCGTGGCAGGACCCGATTTTATGGAGGAGGCTTTCAGGCTCAGCATGGAGAGCGGAGAGAAGCATTTCTTCTACGGCTCTTCCGAAAAGACCATTAACTGCCTTAAGGAAAAGCTTAAGGAGCGTTTTCCCTATATGAACGTGGTGGGCATGTATTCCCCGCCTTTCAGGGAGCTTACGGAGGAAGAGGACGCCGCGGATATAAAGATGATCAACGACAGCGGCGCCGATCTGGTATGGATAGGACTGGGCGCGCCCAAGCAGGAGAAGTGGATGGCTGCCCATAAGGGAAAGATAAACGGCGTGATGCTGGGCGTGGGCGCAGGCTTTGATTTCCATGCCGGCACGATAGACAGGGCGCCCAAGCTGATACAGGGCATAGGGCTTGAATGGCTGTACCGGCTTTTCCAGAATCCCAGGCGTCTCTTTAAGAGATATCTTGTGACCAATACCAAGTTCATACTTTATTCGAAGTTTAAAAAGAAGAAATGAACATAGAACCCATAGCACATATTTATACCGGCTTTCCGGAAAAGTTCGGCATCCCCAGGCAGAGCGGCCTTGTGGCCGGGGCCATGGGGCGCATTGTGTTTGAAGACGGATACCGCCGGCCGGATGCGCTCAGAGGTCTGGAAGAATACAGCCATTTATGGCTTATCTGGGATTTTTCCGAGAATCACCGCAAGGGTTGGAATGCGACCGTGGCGCCGCCCCGGCTGGGAGGCAAAGAGAGAGTGGGCGTATTTGCCAGCAGATCTCCTTTCAGGCCCAATCCCCTGGGCTTATCCTGCGTCAGACTGGAGAGAATAGATGAAGACGGAAGCGTGATCGTGAGCGGAGTGGATATGCTTGACGGCACGCCGGTTTATGATATCAAGCCCTATCTGCCTTATGCGGATTCACATCCGGATGCGAAGGGCGGATTTACCGACAGGGTGGGCTTTAAACAGCTTAATGTGGCAATTCCCGAAGAACTGCTTGAAGGCGTTGATGAAAAGACTGCCGCCGCCATAAAAGACATATTAAAGCAGGATCCCCGTACCAGACATATTCATGACGAGGAAAGGATATGGGGCATAAGCTACGGCGGCTACAATATAAGATTTACTGTAAAGGATGATGAATTGGAAGTGAAAGAGATACAGCCTTTTAAAAAGCTGAAAGCGGATGCGGTCCTTCTGGATGTGGACGGCACACTCTGGGATTCCACGCCTCTGGTAGCGGGAGCCTGGACGCGCGCGCTTAAAGAGACGGGTATAGACAGGCCGGTGCAGCCTGATGAGTTAAAAAAACTCTTTGGCAAACCCATGGATGTTATTGCAAATGAACTGCTGCCTGAGCCGGATCAGTCCGTGCGCGATGCGGTTATGGAAAAATGCATAGTTTACGAGCAGCAGGTGCTTGAGGATAACGAAGAGGATATAAGCTATCAGGGCGTTGCGGATACCATACGCGAATTATCGAAAAGGATCCCTGTATGCATAGTCAGCAACTGCCAGTCGGGATATATCGAACTGGTGATGCGCAAGCTCCGTATCGAAGAATATATCAGTGATAAGGAATGCTACGGTGATACAGGCCTTTATAAGGCGGAAAATATAAAACTGGTAGCACAGCGCGGCGGCTACAAGGCGCCTGTATATGTAGGAGATATACAGGGCGATCAGGATGCGTCGCACGAAGCAGGTGTGGCTTTTATACATGCGGCATACGGTTTTGGCAGCGCGGATGCGCCCGAGGCAGTGATACACAGCTTTGGTGAGTTAAAGGAACTGCTCGAAAGAGCTGATGAGGAATAAGTAAATGAATATAGTTCTGCATGAGCCTGAGATACCCGCAAATACCGGAAATATAGGCCGCAGCTGCGTGGCAACGGGAACAAGGCTGCATCTGATAGAGCCTCTGGGCTTTAAACTTACGGAATATGCGCTTAAACGCTCGGGAATGGATTACTGGCCGCAGCTGGATTATGTCCGCTATATCAACTACGCGGATTTCCTTGAAAAAAACAAGGGAGCCAGGATATTCTTTGCCACGACCAAGGCCAGGCGGACTTATTGTGATGTGGAATACGGCCCGGATGATTACATCATGTTCGGCAAGGAAAGCCACGGCATACCCGAAGAGATACTGGTGGACAACGAAGAATACTGCATTCGTATACCTATGCTCCCCGGGATAAGATCGTTAAATCTGTCAAACTCTGTGAACATAGTGCTTTATGAGGCGCTCAGGCAGCAGGGCTTTAAGGGAATGGAATTGGAAGGACAGCTCCATGAGCTGGAATGGAGATCATGAGTAAGATCGTTAAAAGAGCGTTTGTCTTTATATTTGCCGCGCTGTTTATGGCGCATTTATGTTCTGTGCAGGCAAGGGCGGAAGACGGTGATGCCGTCAGGCTGAGCCCGGCGCTGATAGCTAGTAACGGCGCGGGAACGGCAAATATAACGGATGA
>CADAHD010000002.1 GCA_902787595.1 uncultured Lachnospiraceae bacterium | reverse complement strand
CTGACGCTCACAATGACACTCCCGGGCGCTCACAATGACACTCCCGGGCGCTCACAATGACACTCCCGGGCGCTCACAATGACACAGCCCGGCAATCGTAATGACACAGACTTTCATTAAACGATGGCAAAATCCTCGCCCAGAGATATGTCCGAAGCATCCTCTGCCCTCTCGATCAGGATATCGTCAAATATATTATCCTGTCTGATCTTTATCTGGCCTGTCTTCATGAGCTCCAGTATAACCAAAAAACTTACGATCACATCGATCTTTCTGCTCTGGCTGCCCAGCATCTCCCTGAAGGAACATATCTCATGCTCATTCAGATATGCCAGTATCTCAAGCTGTTTATTTTCTACCGAAATCTCATCCTTTGTTATATTGCCGAACTGGCTTCGTATAGGGTCAACGCGGTCTTCGACTCGCTTAAGCATTTCCCTGTATATCTCACCCAGTTTTCTGAGATTAAGATCTCTGACCAGCTCTTCATAATTCAGAGGCTCCCTGTATGCCAGGACAGCTTCCGGCATGGAGGGCTGCTTATACATAGACTTACCCGCATCAACAAAACGATCCTTGAGCTCAAATGCCATATATTTATACATCTTATGTTCAAGCAGCTTCTGTACAAGTTCTGCTCTGGGGTCTTCCTCTTCCCCTTCTTCATTCACTTCGCGGGGAAGCAGCATCTTGCACTTGATCGAAAGCAGTGTTGCCGCCATGACAAGGAATTCGCTCATAACATTCATGTCTTCCCGTTCCATTGCCCTTATGTATTCAAGATACTGCGCGGTGATCTCCACTATGGGGATATCGTAGATATCAACTTTATTCTTTTCTATAAGATGTAAAAGCAGGTCCAGAGGGCCTTCAAATACTTCAAGTTTAACAGGTATAGCCATCCTTGTCCCCTTCCTTAATTAAATCGATAACCATCAGTTCTGCGGGATTAAATACACGTATCGGCAGGGTATGGACTCCCAGACCGCAAAGTACCAGCTGGTTCTTATCTTGTATATGATACATTCCGCCGGAATAATCCGGAAATATCATGGGTTTGGGACTGATCACGCCGCCTATAAAAGGCAGACGCATTATGCCTCCGTGATAATGTCCCGAAATAGAAAGATCCGCTCCCCAGGCTGCATATGAAGGCAGGTATTCGGGATCATGCGCCAGAAGTATATTGAACATCCCGGCATCCGATCTGCCTATCATCCTGTTCATCGTCCCTACCGACAGGCATTTGGGAACTTTATGCAGGCAGTATTCCTCCGGAAGATTAATGCCGCAGATCCTTATGCCGCGATCCGAAAGCTCTGCATGAGCATTATCCATTATCATGGCTCCGGTATTATAAAAGCTCTGCATCATATCTTCATATTTAAAGTTGAAAAGCCATGGCATCCATTCCACTCGGCTCTCGTGATTTCCCATTCCAAAATAAACCGGACAAATGCCGCTCAGTTCATGTATCAGGTCACAGGCCACGTCCACTGAATGGCGTATATCCATTCCCAGATCCTTGGCTGTCATGATATCCCCCGCCGTAAGGATCATATCGGGTTTAAGCTGTTCGATCTTTTTTATCAGTGTGCTGTTGTTTTTTCCGAAGGACCTGCCGTGAAGATCCGAAAAAGATACGATCCTGGTATTCTTTTTTATCCTGGGATCACTTATCACATGATGTCTTGTCTTTATGCAATGTATATCGCTTAATATGACTCCGGTAAAAAAGGCGCCGAAAAAAGAGCCTGCAAACAAAAGCGTATCGATCTTCATATTTCATCCATTCATACCATATTTTGTAACAACTCACGGATTATAGCACAAGATGCACCGTTTTTCAAGATTACATAAAACAAAAAAACAGCCTGCATATAGATGCAGGCTGCTATGATAATTAATTATATTTGCGTTTTCTAGCCGCTTCAGATTTCTTCTTACGCCTAACGCTGGGCTTCTCATAGTGCTCGCGCTTGCGGATCTCCTGCTGTATGCCGGCCTTTGCACAGCTGCGCTTAAAACGTCTTAATGCGCTGTCCAAATCCTCGCCTGCTTTAACTTCGATCTTCGACACCCGGACTCAACCTCCCCTCAGTGCTTAGATTAAAATATACTTATTCAACACAGTTATGAATTATACCGTCAATACATTATAAATGTCAAGGTTTTTTTATCATTCTCCGCTCATTTCACCCGTAACGGCGGCTTTTTCGGATCTGACCGACGCATGCACGTCTTTCAGCACATTATCATTGTGGAAAAATCTCTTTTCAACCGCAGCAATCATATGTGAAATATCGCTCTTTTCAGGCTTACCCTTCTTTTCGTACCAAAGCATATAAAAGAGGCATAAAAGATTCATCGACAGATATGCGTCTTTAAAATGATGGTAAGGACTGTAATCTTCAAATGACATAAGATAACGGCGCAGCAAAAGTGATATGACATACTCTCCCATAAGCCTTATCGCCGCCGGGTCATGATAGATGTATTTTTTAAAAAGCGATCTCAGCTCTTCGTCACCCTGTTTATAACTAAGGCGGTCAAAGCTTTTGTAATACATCCTGCACAGTTTATAAAGAAAGGGTTCCGAATACCTGAGCCATTCCTCATAAAAACAGGTACTCATCATCTCATTGATATCATTTATCGATAAAGGAAACAGATCACGGCCTATATCCAGTTCATCATCAGAATACCACTTGTCACTGCTTCCTTTGATCAAAAGATCTTTTTGTATGAGCCATTCCCTTCCGGCTATAAAACGAAGCGCGTCATTCAAAACATCCGCTCCTTCTTCGACAGCTGCGCGTATCAGCGCAATAAGTGAATATCTGTGATCATATAGATTTAAAAAATGTTCCTGATCATCATTATTGCCGTATTGCTCCGGCAGATCTTCGCTATCGCTGTCCGTGAGCAGCTCTTCCTCACCAAGATGGCTCAAAAAAAGAGAGGCCGCATGTATACAGCTCAGATCCAGGTGAAACTCCGCCGCCGGTCCGTAATTCATGCGAACCCTTGGATATTCCCTGCATACATCAGCTATATAGGCTTCTCCCTTTTTCTTTTGCAAGTCGCAGTACCCGTCCCGCCTCAGATGCGGGCAGCGGATACTTAAAGGACTGAATATCTTTTGTTCACGGCCATGGATCGTTGATCTGAGCCATATCCCGTACAGCCCCTTTTCCTTTTTGAAGCGTGACAGCGCTTCCTCATCCAAAGGTATGCTCCAGCCGTGGCAGCAGTTATCGGGGCATGCTCCGCAAAGACATTTAAATTCATCATAATAACAGATCTTGCGAAGCTCTGTATCATTCATTATTTCAACTGGCTTTCAAGAGCGGTATCAACAGCAGCCAGAGCATCAGGGATGCCCGCCGGATTCTTTCCGCCCGCCTGAGCCATATTAGGCTTTCCGCCTCCGCCGCCTCCAACATGGGCTGCGATGGCTTTGATAAGATTTCCGGCATGAGCGCCCTTAGCTACTGCATCATCAGCAGCCATAGCTATAAGGTTTACTTTGCCCTCAACTGAAGATGCAAGAACCACAACGCCTCCGCCTATCTTTTCCTTTATCTTGTCGCCCAGTTCGCGCAGCGCATTCATATCAACGCCTTCAACAGACTTGGCAACATATTTGACACACTTCATTTCCCTGACATCATTATCTATGCTGCCCAGAGCATTTCCGGCAGCCTTGCTCTTAAGTGAAGCCACCTCAGCCTGAAGTTCTTTGTGCTCCTTCAGCAGAACTGCTATACGGTCGCATATCTCTGCAGGTCTGGTCTTGAGCATCTCGGACGCAGACTTTAATCTGTTCTCCATATCACGATAATATGCAAAAACAGCGTCTCCTGTGATAGCTTCGATCCTTCTTACACCTGCGGCAATACCGGACTCGGATACTATCTTGAATGCGCCTATACTTCCTGTCGAAGATACATGTGTACCGCCGCAAAGCTCTACAGACCAGCCACCCATATCTACGACGCGCACCTCATTACCATACTTTTCGCCAAACAGAGCCATAGCCCCGGTCTTTCTGGCCTCTTCAAGACTCATGAGTTTGGTAACTACAGGAAGATTCTCACTTATCTTCTCATTAACCAGCTGCTCAACTTTTGCCAGTTCTTCATCGCTCATAGCCCGGAAATGCGAGAAGTCAAAACGCGTTCTCTCAGGATCCTGATATGAGCCCTTCTGCTCAACATGGCTGCCCAGTACTTCGCGCAGAGCTTTCTGCATAAGATGCGTTGCCGAATGATTCTGGCAGGTCCTGTTTCTTAAAGAAGCATCCACCTTGAGTTCTGCATTGACTCCGCCTCTTATCATGCCGCGCTCTACAACGCCTATATGAGCTATCTTTGAACCGGCTACATGTATGCTGTCTTCAACCTTAAAGCTTCCGTCGGGAGTTACGATCACTCCCTTATCACCCAGCTGACCACCCATGGTAGCATAGAAACAGGTCTTGTCGGTGATAACAGCTCCCTTCATTCCGTCGGTCAGCACATCACAGATCTCATCCTTTTCGCTTTCTCCATCGGCATCCGCAAGTTTGACCAGAGCGATAATGCTGCCCTCACACTGCAGTCTGTCATAACCTATGAATTCAGTATTAACAGCAGCATCCAGTTCCTCGTAAACTGTAGCGTCCGCGCCCATATATGTAGTAGTCTTTCTGGCTGCACGCGCTCTTTCCTTCTGCTCCTTCATTGCAGCATCAAAGCCTTCCTGGTCCATGGAATAGCCTTTTTCCTCAAGGATCTCAGCGGTAAGGTCAACAGGAAATCCATAAGTATCATAAAGCTTGAAAGCATCAGCTCCTGCCAGGACATTTCTGCCTTCCGCCTTCATGGTCTCTTCCATTTCATTAAGAACGCTGAGTCCCTGATCTATAGTGCGTGCAAACTGATTTTCTTCCTGCCTTAAGTTATTAAGTATAAAGTCCCTCTTCTCCTCAAGCTCGGGGTAACCGTCTTTGCTGCCTTCGATAACGGTTTCGGCCAGTTTTGCAAGGAAAACTCCTTCTATTCCAAGCAGCCTGCCGTGTCTGGCTGCGCGTCTTATGATCCTGCGCAATACATATCCTCTTCCCATATTTGAAGGGGTGATGCCGTCTGATATCATAAAGGTTGCAGAACGTATCTGGTCTGTAATAAGACGTATCGATACGTCTTTCTTATCATCACTCTGATATGTCACGCCGGCCATTTCACATACTTTATCTCGTATTGCCTTCATGGTGTCGATATCAAATACGGAATCCACATCCTGTACGACAACCGCAAGACGCTCAAGTCCCATGCCGGTATCTATATTTTTCTGTTTGAGCTCTGAATAATTTCCCTTACCGTCGCCGTCAAACTGTGTAAATACATTGTTCCACACTTCCATAAAACGGTCGCACTCACAGCCCACCTTACAATCAGGCTTGCCGCAGCCGTATTTTATGCCGCGGTCATAGTAAATCTCGGAACAGGGGCCGCAGGGACCGGCGCCGTGCTCCCAGAAATTATCGCACTTGCCATTTTCATCACGATAAAACTTGGTTATCCTGTCAGCCGAAACACCTATCTCATCTGTCCAGATCTTGATCGCTTCATCATCTTCGTAATATACCGAAGGATAGAGACGGTCTTTATCAAGGCCTACAACTTCGGTAAGAAATTCCCAGCTCCACTTAAGGGATTCATGTTTAAAATAATCACCAAAAGAGAAGTTGCCCAGCATCTCAAAAAATGTAAGATGTCTGGCTGTTTTTCCGACATTCTCGATATCGCCGGTACGTACGCATTTCTGACAGGTTGTAACCCTGCGCCTGGGCGGTACTTCCTGCCCGGTAAAATAAGGCTTTAAAGGCGCCATACCGGAATTGATTATAAGCAATGAATTATCATTATGGGGAATAAGCGAAAAGCTTTTCATTTTGAGGTGTTCTTTACTCTCAAAGAATTCAAGGAACATCCGCCTTAATTGGTTAACACCATATTTTTCCATTTTCTGATCCTCCAAATCATATGATCCCCAAAAAGGATCTTATTCAGAAAAGACCGTATCGTAATATGATACGGTCTCCCATCAAGCTGGAAAAGAGACTTGAACTCTCGACCCCTTCATTACGAGTGAAGTGCTCTACCGACTGAGCTATTCCAGCAACGTTCCTTATTATACTATAAAAATTGAAATTTGCAAGGATAATTTTTGTTTACATAAAAAAAGCAACGTTCACCTCACTGCAGTCCCTTCACTAAAAAAAGGAGGCGCATTTCTGCGCCCCCTCATAAAACGTAATTTTACAGGTCGTTCATCAGCTTGCCCTTGTATGCATTGAATTCGTCGTCTGTGATGATGCCGCCGTCTTTTAACTTAAGCAGCATGCCGACCTTCTCCTGGAACTGCTCCATGCTCTCGTAAGGAGCAAATACTTCTTTGATAAGAGCCTGCTTCTTGCCTTCGAAATCTTCAGTAGTGATAAATCCGCAGTCCCTTGCTACCATATGAAGTCTGGTGCGCGCTACATAATCAGCGATGCTTTCGACATCTTTAAGGATCTCAACCTTCTTGCCGTGATAATCCATCTCTGACAACCAGCTCTTATCCTTGAGCAGCATAACACGTATGATCTTCTCCTTGAATTCTGCTTCTGAATTCTGCGGCATGGTCATAACCTGGCTGATCATGCGCTGCTGTCTCTCTTTATATTCAGCATCCGTAGCTGTGCCGGCAACTACCATTGCAGGCCATCTGGAGAATTTCATTTCCAGAGCGTCAAGGCTGTCCGAAAGCTTGGGCTCGAGCAGGGACTTAAGGTCTTTCTTATCACTCTCGAACTCTTCAGCAGGAACAAGTTCTGCTTCAACAAGTATAGGCAGCTTCTGAAGCTTTAAGGTAAATACATTATTATCATCGATAGGATTATATGCTACACTTTCAAGAAGCTTGGTCTTCTTAAGCTCGTATTCAGCGGGCGAAACCAGCTCGCTCATCAGTACAACAGGCAGCTTGGCTGTATTCTCGCGGAACAGATTAAGATCGGTCACATTGGGATCAAAGCATTCATCAACTATCTGATTCTTATTGCTCTCAAATTCGGTATCGGAAAGCATGCCGGATTTTCTGAGAACAAAGATCTTCTGGATCTTATCATAGAAGCTGCCCATGCCCTTCTCTTCGCAGATGAGTTTGAGCTTCTTCTCCTTATACTCTTCATCCGTACACATGCCGGATTCATGCATGATATCAAGTTTTTTGAGCTTCTGCTCATAGCTCTCATTGTTCTTGGGCTTAGCGGGAATAGCTGCGGCTGCTGCAGACGCTGCTGCTGTCGTGGTAGCTGAAGGCGTATAAGCCGGAACAACAGGAGTAGGTACCGGAACAGGCGCGGGTGCAGGCGCAGGTGCTGCTGCAGGAACGGGTGCCGGTGCAGGTGCGGGTGCCGGTGCAGGTGCTGCTGCGGGAACAGGTGCCGGAGCAGGCGCAGGTGCCGGTGCGGGTGCCGGAGCAGGCGCAGGTGCGGGTGCATGCGCGGGTATGGGCTTTGAATTAGTCTTCTGAGGTGCTGCAGGAGCAGGCGCTGCTGCGGGAGCTGCGGGAGCTGCGGCTGGCTTCTTCACATTATCTTCGCCCATGCCGCCGGCTTTCTTACCTATGTCTACCAGAAGGTCCAGAGCCTTATCCATATCCTTAAGTCCGGGAAGGATAGCCTGAGTCTTCTTTACGCCGTAAAGAGTCTGAAGGCGGGTAACGATTATCAGAGCATTGCTGCCCTGGAATTCACCCTTCTTAACATCACGGATCTCTTTTGCGGAAAAATCTGATTCTGCAACATATTCATTCTTTCCGTCTTCGTTACAGATGTATGCCTTTACTTTGATCTTGACATCATCCGACTTAGTGTCATCGATCTGCAGATAAAGCTTATCCTGATTACGCGCTGAAAGGAATGACTTTAAGCTGCTTCCCCAGTTACACTGAAAAACCTGAACTGCCATGATAACCTCCTGATAAATGTTAATTTTGTATAATGTAAGCGTTTTCACGCTTGTTTATTTAGTTTAATATACCAATAAAAAAGGCCCGTTTCAAGAGCTTAAACGGGCATATTCGACCTTTTGGAGTATTTAACTCATATATTTTCAGATTATCCCCCTATAAGAAGGTGTTTTTTGCTTACTTCATCAATATAGTTCTATCCAAAAACGCCTTTTCAGAAGCGATGCTGCCTCTCAAACGCTTTCTGCTTATCTCCGCAATGCCTAATTTTGTAATATCTTCAAGCCTCGCGGGTGGTTTAAGTGTCTTAAGTCTGCGGTCAAAATCCTCAAGCAATATAGTTTCACTTTCTTTGGACTTCATGTTTATAAAATCCACCATGATGATGCCGCTTATGTTCCTTGCAGAAAGCTGGCGGACTATCTCTTCCGAAGCTTCCAGATTCAGCTTAAGGAAGGTTTCATCTTTGTCTTTGCCGGTCAATGACTTAGCCGAATTCACATCGATAACGCACATCGCTTCCGTTTCACTTATCACTATCTGTGCACCGGATCTAAGATCCACGCGTGGTGACAGGACATGGGCAAGCTTAGTCTTTAGCCCGTAAAGCGCGCAAAGGCTTAAGTTCTCATCTTTATGCAGTACTATCCTGTTTTTATCTGCGGCTTCGGCTAAAGCCAGTTCATAAAGCCTTTCATTCTCCGTAACCCACTTGGCCCCTTCCGTGCTGCAGCTCTCTGCAATGCTTTTTTCAAAAGCGCCTTCAGCTCTGTATAACATAGCGCCTTTTAACGCGTGAGCAGCTTTAGCCGATACTGTCTCTGCAATATCCGCCCCTATCTTTTCGGTGGCTTTCGCAAGTTTTTCCCTGTACGGGAGAGTTTTTATGCAAAGCGGAAGCTCTGTTCCGGGCTTTATCTTTCCCTGGATGAAGACAGGATCCTTTTTTCCTATGTCTGCAAATGATACGGCTATATTTTCGTTACAGTTTTCTATCCTGCCCATAAAAACATCCCCGGGTCTCAGATCCCCGGGGCGGAAAATGTCGATCATATCGATCTCATCGCCGGCTATCCTTAAAATGCAGACTTTATCGTTTCCGTCATCATCAGCTCCCATATAAGCTGCATAACGCAGATTCTTTAACGCCTGCTCCGTCCTGATATATGCTTTTTTCTCAGCAACGTCTTTACGCATCTTTTTTATCAGCCTCTGAAAGCGGGATAAATACGCCGTCCTTTGCAGCATAGATATCAAGCCTGCGTATGCATTCGCAGTAAAGCGCACCGCCTGCCGCTTCATTCAGTTTGTCAAATACATCAGCCGGTCTTATGTTCATGGCGCTGCCGCTCAGAAGACGCATAAATACGCTGCCTTCTTCTGCATGCATATCCAGTATACCAGCCCTGATATCCTTCGGTGCCTTGGGCTTTTTGCCTCTCTTTGTTTCTCCGCCTTCTATCAGGATGCTGTCGCAGGCCATTATCGTACTGACAGCCTGCTCTATACTGTGCTTTTCACCTGTAATATACAGCCTGTAATCAGCCGCAGCAACCAAAGCCATTGCATTTTCGGCATTATCCTTTAATATCGTGGCGCAGCTCACGCTAACGCCTTCATTCATCACCGCGTTAAGCCGCTTTATCATTTCTTCTTCAGGCAGCTCCTCCGTCAGATCCAGATCCATATAATCGCCTTCGGTCTCCATAGATACGCCCAGAGGATAAGCAAAGCTCATGATCTGATGAGGATGAAAACC
Source organism: uncultured Lachnospiraceae bacterium (assembly GCA_902787595.1). The sequence continues at coordinate 35,055 of CADAHD010000002.1, read as the reverse complement.
TTCCGAATATCTGGCAGGAAGTCCCGAACGCATAACCGCTTTCTGGAAATATCTCAGCATATCCAGATGGCCGATATAACGCACAGGGCCTTTCCGGCTGAATTTAAATCTTACGCTTACGCTCATTCTGCGCCTCCCCTTGGCTGGATGCATATCCCGCAATTAAAAGAGCCCGCACCACAGCCGGCGCATCTTTCACGGCAATTTTGTGTAACTTTGCCCTCTTTTGCATTAATCCATTCCCTGTAGAGATATTTTTTGCTGACGCCACAGTTTATTATATCCCAGGGGAAGAATTCATCCTTATCCCTTTCCCTGTATATATAAAAACCGTAATCTATCCCACATTTCTCAAACGCCTTCATCCAGCGTTCATAAGAAAAGTTTTCGGTCCATGCGTCAAAGATGCCCCCGTTTTTGTATACATTTTCGATAACCGCACTAAGCCTTCTGTCGCCTCTTGCCAGCACTCCTTCGATTATCGTTGTCGAAGCATCATGATAATGATAAACTATGGATTTCTGATTGAGCTGTTCGCGGACCTTCGTTTTACAGTAAGCCGCTTTTCTCAAAAATTCTTCCGGTCTGTTCATAGCCGCCCATTGGAAAGCCGTAAAGGGCTTGGGCACAAAGAAGGAAGAACTGGCTGTTATCGTAACCCTGCCCTGACGTTCGCTTTTGGGCACCGTATCATAATACAGGGCTGCCACTCCATTGCTCAGTTCCGCAATAGCCGCAACATCACTGTCTTCCTCTCCGGGAAGACCTATCATAAAGTATAATTTAACCTTATTCCAGCCGCCTTTAAAAGCCATTTCAGCGCCGTTAAGTATATTCTCAACAGTCAGGCCCTTGTTTATCACATTTCTCATGCGCTGGCTTCCGGCTTCAGGCGCAAAAGTCAGGCTGTTTTTCTTCACATCCTGAACCTTATTCATAACATCCAGCGAAAAAGCATCTATTCTGAGCGACGGCAGGGAAATATTGATCTTTTTTTCATTACACAGATCTATCAGCCTTTCCAGCAGTTCCTTAAGCCCCGGAAAATCCGAGGTAGACAGGGAACTCAGAGAAAGTTCTTCGTAGCCGGTATTTTCAAAAAGCTCGAGCGCATATTTGATGAGAGTGTCAACTTTCCTGGCGCGCACAGGTTTATATATCTGTCCGGCCTGGCAGAATCTGCACCCTCTGATGCAGCCACGCATGACTTCCAGCACCGCGCGGTCCTGTGTCGCCTGCAGAAACGGCACCACCGGCGCCGTCGGATAATATGCCGCATCCAGATCTTTTACCACTGTTTTCTTAACTGTTCCGGGCACATCTTCATACCTTGGAACCATGCTCTTTATGCTGCCGTCTTCGTTATAGTCCACCTGATACAGAGACGGAACATACATGCCTTCAACAGCTGCGGCGCGACGCAAAAAGCCTGCTTTATCTATGCCCTTTTCTTTGCACTCCTCATAAAGATCGAAAAGCACGCGGTAATTTACTTCGCCCTCTCCTATATAAAAAATGTCAAAAAAATCAGCGATAGGTTCGCAGTTATAAGTACAGGGGCCGCCGCCTATGACTATGGGATCGTCTTCGCCGCGATCCGACGCCTTAAGCGCCATCCCCGATAATTCAAGCACCTGCAGTATATTCACATAACACATTTCATACTGCAGTGTAAAACCCAGGAAGTCAAATTTTTTGACCGGATCCTGACTCTCCAGCGCAAAAAGCGGTATATTCTCCCTGCGCATTATGGCATCCATATCATTCCAGGGCGAAAACACCCTTTCACACCATACATCATCATAAGAATTCAAGAGTCCGTAAAGGATCTGCATTCCCAGATGAGACATGCCTATCTCGTAAACATCGGGGAAACAGAAACAAAAGCGGATCTTTACAAGGTCCGCTTCTTTCATAACACTGTTAAGCTCACCGCCCGTATACCTGGCAGGCTTTTCTGCCTCCATCAGTATGCGATGCGGCAGAGCAAGCTTTCTTTCACTATTATCCATATTTATCTCCGTGCAAGTTCTCTGGTGATATCTTCCCAGGTAACTCCTTTTTCAGCCATAAGCACCATTACATGATACAAAAAGTCGCTTATCTCATACTTGATCTCTTCCGGATCGGGATTCTTGGCTGCGATCACTATCTCAGTGCACTCCTCACCGACCTTTTTAAGGATCTTATCTATGCCCTTATCAAAAAGATAATTGGTATAGGAACCTTCCTTAGGATTCTCACGCCTGTCGAGTATTACCTTGTATACATCTTCAAACACCTTGGAAGGATCGGTATCAAGGTATTCCTTTTTAACGATCTCATTAAAGAAGCAGCTGCGCGCTCCCGTATGACATGCCACTCCAACCTGGCTTACTTTTGCCAGAAGTGTGTCCTTATCGCAATCGGCCGTAAGTTCTTTTACATACTGGAAATGCCCGCTGGTCTCGCCCTTAAGCCATTGTGTCTGGCGCGAACGGGAATAATAATTCATGCGTCCGCTCCTGATGGTATTATTAAAAGCCTCTTCATTCATATATGCCATCATAAGCACTTCCTTGGTGCGGTAATCCTGTACGATAACAGGTATGAGTCCGTCGGAATTAAGCTTAAGATCACTAAAGCTGAGCTTTGCATCAAAACCGTTTACTTCCACGCCGTCCTCTGCGCAAAATGCCTTAATAGCATTTAACTCATCAATATTGGCATTAACGATAGGTCCGAAAACACCGGCTATGCCCTCTCGCTTCAAAAGCCCCGCTATCTGGCCCGGAGCAGCATCCGGCATAGGTATCGTAAGGGGAAGCGAAACAGCCTGGGTTATCTCGTTTAAAGCATTGGAACTGTAATGATCATCTGCTCCGCCTATAAGTATCAGTCCGCCGATAAACTCATTAAGTATGCTCTTTTTTCCGCTTATCTCACTTATGCTGCCTACGCAGGCATAGATCTTTTCTTTTCCAAAACGCTTTGCAACATCTTCTGCCAGATCAATGTTTGAATCTTTTGCAAAGTTGAGAGCAGCAGCGCTGCATCCGGCATAAAGTATCTTCTTTACATCCTCAAAACGCTTGATATTGCCGCAGCCTATCACAGGAACTTCTGCAGCAGCAACTATCCTCTTTATGGCTCCTATTGCCGCTTCGTGCTCATCATCGGTATTTGACAGATCAAATACTATTATCTCGTCTGCGCACATATCGGAATAACGGTGCGATAATTCCTCCGGACTTTCTTCCAAAACCGTGCGGTCAAGTCTGTTCCTTACGGCTTTGTCCTTCTCAAGATATATAGTGGCACAGAATTTTTTAATCATCTTATAACGCTCCCTTCGTGCTGAGCACGCCTTCTACTCTTTCATCTATGGATGTAGCCATATCAACGGCTTTGCCAAATGCTTTAAATGCCGCTTCAAGTATATGATGCGCATTTTCACCGGATATCTGCTTTATATGAAGATTTATACCTGCCGAATAAGACACGGCATAAAAGAATTCCTTTGCAAGGCAGTTTTCAAAATCACCGCACTTCTCTTCGTTAAGCTTTATATCCCATGAGAAATAAGGTCTGCCGCAAAAATCCACAGCGCACAGGACCAAAGCGTCATCCATGGGAAGGATAAAATAGCCGTAACGCCTCATGCCCAGCTTATCGCCTACCGCTTCCTTTATCGCCTGTCCAAGAACTATGCCGCAATCTTCTACGGTGTGATGTCCATCCACATTCAGATCACCCTCACAGTTAAGAGCCAGATCAAAAAAGCCATGCTTTGCAAAACCGCAAAGCATGTGGTCGAAAAAGCCTATGCCGGTGTTTACATCCGCGTTGCCTTTTCCGTCTATCTTAATGCTCAACTCTATATCGGTTTCTTTTGTTTTACGGTATACCTGCGCTTCTCTCATATCTTTTCACCAAATCTTACGGCTATTGAATTTGCATGTGCCGTAAGCCCTTCCCTTAATGCAAAATCAATTATATATTTATGATCGCGTTCCAGCGCATTCTTTGAATATGATATGATGCTGCTCTTCTTAACAAAATCATCCACATTAAGCGGCGAGAAAAACTTTGCCGTGCCGTTTGTCGGAAGTATATGATCCGGTCCCGCAAAATAATCTCCAAGAGGTTCCGAAGAATAAGCTCCCAGGAAGATCGCTCCGGCATTTTTGATGCGCGGCAGTATCGAAAAATCATCCTTTGTCATTATCTCAAGATGTTCTGTTGCTATCTCATTAACAACATCTATCGCCTTATCCATGGTATCGCTTACGAAGATATAGCCAAAATCTTCAAGACTCTTTTCTATAACCTCACGTCTGGAAAGTCCGGGGATAAATGCATCTACTTCCTTTGAGACCGCTTCAGCCAGTTCCTTTGATGTGGTCACCAGTATGGAACTTCCCAAAGGTCCGTGTTCGGCCTGGGAAAGCAGATCTGCGGCCACATATCGGGCATCTGCAGTTTCATCAGCCAGAACCAGTATCTCCGAAGGTCCGGCAATGGAATCTATGCCAACCTGTCCGTAAACGGCTTTCTTTGCAAGTGCCACAAAAATATTACCGGGGCCGCATATCTTATAAACCGGTTCTATCGTTTCGGTTCCGTATGCCATGGCAGCTATTGCCTGGGCTCCTCCCACGCGGTAAATCTCGGTAGCTCCTCCGATCTTTGCGGCAGCCAGTATGGATGCATCCACCTTTCCGTCGGGTCCGGGCGGTGTGCACATTACTATCCTTTCAACCTCTGCAACATTTGCAGGGATCAGGTTCATTAAAACCGAAGAAGAAAGAGGCGCCTTGCCGCCGGGTACATATACACCCACTTTTTCGATAGGCGTGAACTTCTGCCCCAGCATGCTGCCGTCTTCTTTCATATCTAACCAGCTGATGCGTTTTTGTTTTTCGTGGAAAACACGTATATTCTCAGCAGCCTTTTCGAGCACTTCAAGGAAACCGTCAGCTTTAACACTTTCCATTGCTTCTTCTATTTCTTCTTCGCTAACGTGTATATTCTTTTCGTTAAGCTCAAATTTATCAAACTTAAGGCTGTATTCAAACAGTGCTTTGTCACCGTTTTCGCGGACATTTGCAATGATCTCGTCGACCGTTTTTTCTATTTCCGGAAAACGTCCCGAGCTTCTGCTTTCCAAAACCTTTTTGAATAATTCTTTGTTTTCTTCATTAAGCTCTATGATTCGCATGATGTTCACTCCTTATCGATCACTTCGCGAAGATCGTTCACCAGCTTTCTGATGCGCTCATTTTCCATGCGCATGCTCACCTGGTTGACTATGATCCTGGCTGACAGCGGGCAGATCTCTTCAAGCACCGTAAGTCCGTTCTCCCTTAAAGTGCCGCCCGTTTCCACTATATCCACGATAACATCCGAAAGCCCTACTATGGGTCCCAGCTCAACCGATCCGTTCAGCTTGATTATATCAACAGTCTGATGCTTTTCGTTGTAAAAATAATCCCTTGCTATCCTGGGATATTTGCTGGCCACCCTGATAAACTCATGATGCTCTAAAAGAGAACGCGCAGATTCAGGCCCGCATACACACATGCGGCATTTGCCCAGTTTAAGATCCAGCACTTCAAATACCCTGCGGCCTTCTTCCATTATGGTATCTTTACCTGTCACGCCTATATCGGCAACGCCGTACTCAACATAAGTAGGCACATCCGGAGCTTTAGCCAGAAAGAATTTAAGCCCCAGCTCCTCATTAACAAAAATAAGCTTTCTGCTGCTCTTGTCTTCCATCTCACGGCAGCTGATCCCCACCTTTTCAAATAGTGAAAGGGTTTTATCCGCAAGACGTCCCTTTGTGAGAGCAAATGTAAGATATCTGTCTTTTTCCAACATACTTCCTCTTATTCCATGGCTCCATAGAATCGCAAATAAGACACATCCGCTTTTTTTGCATATTCAATATAGTCATCCTTGGTCTTGTTCTTATCAAAATATATGCCCGAAACCCTCAGGCCTTTATTTCTTAATTTCTTAACTTCATCCAGAGCTTCGACGCGTCCGTTCTCGTCATAAACTATCCACGAAACAGTATCCGCTTCTTCCTTTAAAGCTCCCTGAGCCGAAAGTGCTATCTGTATATCATCGATAAGGAATACGCAGCCTACCGCGGCAGCTTTTTTACCGAAGCGCTCCAGCAGAGCGTCATATCTTCCGCCCTTGACAATGGCATCACCCACACCGTAGGTAAAAGCCTTGAAGATCATTCCTGTATAATAATGGAATTTACTGAGCATTCCCAGATCGTAGGAGAGATAATCAGCCAGGCCGTATATGCTCACAAGCTCATGAATGCGGATCAGACGGTCTATCGCTTTCATCGATCTGACGTTGCTGACCATCTTTTTCGATTCTTTAAGCTCTTCTATCGTACACACGTCTCCGGCATGACGCAGAAGCTTAAGATAGTTTTCCGCCACCCCGGCGCTTCTTAATATCTCCTCTGCGCCGAAATAATTCTTGACGGATATCTCATCTCTCAAGGCCTCGATTACATCATCGTCAAGAGATGCTTCCTCGCATATGCCTTTAAAGAAGTCGATCTGACCTACGCTTACCGTAAAGCGTTCAAAGCCCGCGCTCTTCAATGCCTCTATTACCATACAGAGTATTTCCGCATCGGCATCCGCTGAAGAGTCTCCTATGAGTTCTGCACCCATCTGCATGGTCTCCTTGAATTTTCCCTGCAGATCTGAAGCATTCACAAAGGCATTGCCTTCATAGCAAAGCCTTACAGGCATGTTCTCTTCAAGAAAATACTTGGCGGCGCATCTGGCGATCGATGGCGTAAAATCAGGCCTCAGAGCCAGGGTGTTGCCCTCTTTGTCAAAGAATTTAAACAGATCCTTTGACGGAGTTGTGCCTACCTCTCTTGAAAAAACATCAAAGAACTCAAAAGAAGGCGTGCGGATCTCCCTGTATCCGAAAGAATCCATCGTCTTGCTTATGTGAGCGCTTAAAGCTTTTTTGCCGCGAAGCTCCGCGGCGTAAATGTCTTTTACTCCTTCAGGAGTATGAATAAGTAATCTTTCCATAACTGTTGTATTATAGTTAATTTATTATTTTATGTCAAACTGAAATGAGAGCATTTCTTCGCTCTTGTATTTATGACCGTCGCCATAGCGTCTGCGTTCTGTTGCAGCTATGGTCTTCAGTTCCTGCACCACTTCTTCTTTAACGCTGAAGCTGAAGAGCTTTTCAGGCGGTGTTCCCAAAAGAAAATCCAGGGAATAACGTGCCGTCGAGCTAAAACCCGCTTCATAATCACTGCGATGGAAACTGCCCTGCAGCATAAGCATCTTAAGATCGAACACGGCTCTTACCAGTTCATTATCGTATGAAGGATGCAAAAGAGCCCTGCAAGCCTGATAAAGAAGCTTTAGTACATCCTGTTCATCATTATTCTCTCTGGTATTATATTCTGCCACTTCAAGGAAATACATGCCAAAGAGGCTTGCATCAAAATCCGTACGCAGTTCTTCAAAATAATTTTTAACAACGGCATCCGTCAGGGTATAAGCGCTTTTCCCCGGATAAAGCTTAAAATCCGCAAAGATAAAAAGATCCGTAGCAGCCGCCAGATGATTAGTCTGTCTTCTGGCCCCTCTGGCAAAAGCACTTATCTTACCGTAGTCTTTTGTCAGTATCACGACTCTTCTGTCATAATCCGCCGAAGGAGCTGTCTTTAAAACCATGCCCGGAGTCTGTATTATCTCGGCCATTTATATCATTCCTCTTCGCGGTAACCGAAATTGGCCACAAGGAAATCACTGTCGCGCCAGTTTTCTTTGACTTTTACCCAAAGCTTAAGATTAACGCTGCATTCCAGCATCTTTTCCATTTCCGGCCTGGCTTTTGAACCTATCGCCTTTAGCATAGCGCCGCCCTTGCCTATGATTATGCCTTTATGCGAAGACTTTTCGCAGACGATCGTAGCGTCAATATCATATATGCCGCCACGCGCTCTTTCACGATACTCCATCCTGTCGATCATAACAGCTATCCCGTGAGGGATCTCTTTATCCAGAAGATACAGTGCCTTTTCACGGATAAGTTCTGCTACTATGGAACGCTGTGTCTGATCGGTCAGATCGTCTTCATCAAAATAATAAGGACCTTCAGGAAGATATTTAAATATCGCATCCACCAGATCGGATACATTATCTCCCTTTAATGCCGAGAGCGGTATGATCTCTGCAAAATCACAAAGATCCTTATACGCATCGATTACCTCCAAAAGCTCGGCAGGTTTTACCGTATCAGTCTTATTAATGACCAGTATCAGCGGTATATCGATCTCTTTAAGCGATGCGGCTATGTTGTCGTCACCGTCGGGGATCTTTTTATTGGGTTCTACCAGCCAAAGGATCACATCGGAATCTTTGAGACTTTTCTTTGCCACAGAAAGCATATAATCTCCGAGCTTGTTCTTTGCCTTATGTATACCCGGCGTATCTACAAATACCGCCTGCCCTCTTTCCTCTGTGTATACTGTCTGTATACGCATGCGAGTAGTCTGGGGTCTGGGCGAAGTTATGGCTATCTTCTGACCTATTATACGGTTCATCAATGTGGATTTACCCACATTGGGGCGTCCTATCAGAGCGCAGAAACCGGATTTCTTTTCACTCATATGCCTTTCCTCTTAAATCTCAGCTCCGGGGCCGTCCCCGGAAATAACCTATTTATTAAACAGCGGTTTTATCACATTAAAGACCGGCGCAGCTTCCTTTATCTTTCCTTCGTTACCGACTACGCACAACGCATTATCTTCCATGACCGCATCGGTAAAGCGCGCAAGAGCGCGTATATCCGCATCGGTAGTTGCCAGCAGTTTGGCTCTTCTTTTGTTTCTGTTTTCGTCGCTGTCTTTATCAAGCCATATCTGAAGTGAACGGCTGCCTTTGAGCCTGGGTGTCAGCGGCGTATCCAGCTCGCTCATTGTGCCGATGATATATCTGGTCATCTTTTCTTCATCTGCAGTAAATCTGCGAAGGAAATCACTGATGCCTTCAAAGGTTTTGATGGTGCGCTCAAGATTGGGATCTCTGTAAGATACAAAGCAAACTTCACCATAAGTAGTGAATCTGCTCATGCATCCGTATGCGCCGCCTTTTACACGTACCTCATTCCAGAGATACTCATAACCCAGTATGGTTTTTAATATATACAGCGAAGGATCGAATTCCAGACCATGCGCAGCATAGTTGCCTGCACGGCATACATACTGAACCTGCGCGGAATTGGTAAAGCCCTCATTTGCTCTTACAGGCTTTTTACTGAACTTCTTAAACTCTGCCGGCTTATCATTAAGATTCTTAAGCATCCTGCCCATTTTCCCCTTAAGGGATTCAAGCTCCTTACGGCTGCCTGTCACATCAAGCATAAGGTTATCTTTTCTGAGAATGAATTTGAGAGTTTCCTTAAGCTTTTTAACGATCTCATCCTTCTTTTTTTCAAAATCAGCTTCTGCCTCTTCAAGGAAACGGAAGAGTTTAAGCCCTGACATTTCTTCGCGCATGCAGGAATACTCTGTAAGATATGAAAGAGCGCGCGCCGAAGCTACTGTATGCCCGCTGTTCATCATGAATCCGGCCGTGCGTGAACGGCACTCGGCTATAGTCTGACCTATACGCTGTGTATCATCAAGCCTGCTCTTAAAAAGTATTTCCTCTATAAGCTCAAGTCCTGCATCTGTCTGCGAGCTCAGAACGCTCATATTGGTCCCGAAGAAAAAGCGGTAATTTTCCACCTTCCATCCGGGGATCGCTGCCATGGTCATCTGTGAAATGTTACCCGTGCGCTTGTCTATTTCGTAACCCAGCTGTTCATAGCTGTAATTCTCCGTATCCACGCTTCCCAGCACCACTTTTAAAAGGCCTACATAAGGCAGATACTCTTCGGGTATGCCTTCAATATCAAAGAGCATGTTAAAATACAATATCCCGTTTGTTTCCACTTCGTGGAAGAGGGTTTTGATCCCGTCTATTTCGGTCTCCTCGTTATATGAAGGCTGTACTTTGGCGGCTATATCGCTGCGCTTAAGGCAGGGCAGGCATTTCTTTGCTTCTTCGCTGTCTTCCTTATCCTGATATTCTTTAAGCTGCGCAGCTTTGGTCTTTATCTCTTCAAATTCCGCTTCCGTTATTGAAGCTTTATACGCTGCAAGCTTTGCAGCCAGTTCTGCTTCATTTTTTGCGGTAAGGCCTTTTTCGGGCTTGAGCACCAGAATTGTCTTATGCGTGTTATCGATAAGATATTTCTTTACCAGTTCCCTGTAATAAGACGTAGAGATAAGCTCACGAAGCTTTGAATATACGCCCAGCGATTCCAGATGTATGAAAGGCTTATCCTTATCATACAGCCAGCTGTCCATAGCTTTTAAGCCATATAAAAGCCCCTTGGGATATGTGCCCGTATCACCTTCCCTGAAACGGAATTCCAATGAGTTAACGCATGCCAGCAAAGCATTCTCGTCAAAGCCCTCTTTATATACCCTATCAAGGACCTCAGAGATTATGCTTTCAAATTCTTTCAGATCGCTTTCATCCGCATTCTTTGCAACTATGCTGTAATAGGGCTGATAAATACCGTTTTCGTACTGGGAATTTATCTCTGTTCCTATGCCGGCATCCAGCAGCGCTTTGCGAAGAGGCGTGCCCTCTGCTCCTACCAGAGCATAGTCTATCATCTGGAAAGCTATATAAAGTTCGGGATCCATGACATCCCCTACTACGGCATTATAGCTTAGATATGTCTGTTTCTCATCGCTCTCATCATCCGTTATCGGATAAGGCTTATTGATATAAACAGGCTTGTCAAAAGCTTTCTGCACACCCACTTCCGAAGCTATATCTATACGCTCATATTTGTCCAGATACTCCTTATCCAGCCAGTCAAGCCTCTCCTCCATATCTGCATTACCGTACAGATAGATATAAGAATTGACAGGATGATAATATCTCCTGTGAAAGTCAAGGAAAGCTTCGTAAGTCAGATCCGGTATATTCTTGGGATCTCCGCCGCTTTCAACGCCATAAGTTATGTCGGGATAAAGAGAACTGAATGTCTCACGGCTCAGCACGTCATCCGGTGAAGAAAAAGCTCCCTTCATTTCGTTATATACAACGCCGTTTATGATAAGATTTCCTTCTTCATCAGTCTCGTAATGCCAGCCCTCCTGACGGAAGATCTTCTCTTCCTTGTAGATATTGGGCTTTAATACCGCATCCATGTATACGCTCATCAGATTTTTAAAATCCTGGTCATTGCATGAAGCAACGGGATATACAGTCTTATCGGGATATGTCATGGCGTTGAGGAAAGTATTTAAAGATCCCTTGACCAGTTCAACAAAAGGATCTTTGAGGGGATACTTTTCCGATCCGCACAAAACCGAGTGCTCCAGTATATGAGCCACGCCCGTCGAATCCTTAGGCGGTGTACGGAACGCAATATAGAACACTTTGTTTTCATCATCATTCTCAAGTATGCTTACCCTTGCACCGCTTTTTATATGCTCAAAAAGATACGCTTCGGATTTAAGGTCCTCCGAATAATGATGCTCGATAAGCCTGTATGCTTTAATGTTTTCTGTCTTCAAGTAAGATCCTCCTTATAATTTGAAACCCATCAAGGCCAGATTGGATACTATTATCTCCTGTATCATGCAGCCATCTCCCCAGTTTTCACGGTTTTTCAAAAATGTCTTAATATCATCCGTATACTCTTTAAAACCGCCTTCGGGCCGTGGCATATAATACTTGATCTTAAGTTTAAGATTATCAAATATCCTGTAGTTTTTATCCTCTTTTGTGATGGTGAGCAGATGCTCCTCCACGCTCATATCCGGGTCCGCATAAGGCAGTATCAGCCTGTCGATGATAGTCTGCAGCTTAAAAGGGGCGCGTTCAGCCGACAGCAGTTCTCCGTAAGTATACTTAGCCCCTATCATCGTGCGTGAAAACTCCTGCAATATGTATTTAAAATCATCATCACGTTCATTCATCATAATACAACATAATCCGCAATATCTTTTGATAAGATCATCAGACGGCTCAATTCTTCTTCATCCATATCCATCTCCGCGCAGATCTCCGCTGCAGAGATCTTACGGTTAAGTTCTTCATTCATCTCACGCGCTTTATTGAGCACGCTCATTATGCGTGCCATGGTATGTTCAAGAGCCTCTGTTTCTTCCTTCTCAACTCCAACAAGTTCTTCCATGGCATTCATGGCTGTTCTGGTGACAAGCGCATCACATTCCGACGGATCTTCAATACTCCCCAGCATGTTCATGGCTGCAGCCAGAGCAACATTGCCTTCTCCTATAAGATCCGAAATATCCACACCCTGGCCGCTGTAAAGTCTGGCCAGATCGGCTATGGCCTTAAGATATGACGCAGTAAGCTTTTCCTGCGCCACTCTGTCTCCGTTCATGGCTGCCATTATCAGCACGCGCTTCATATCTTCGTCCTGCAGTTCAAGGCCTTCTATCTCTTCAAGATAAAGATTGATATGGTTCAGATCTTCTTCACTAAGGGTTTCTTCTGCTTCAAGTGCTTCACCTATACCTATATTATTCTCCTTGAAGTAGCCGGTAAGCACTTTTTCCTGATCTTTATTTAAAGTGCCGAATACATCTTCTATCTGTTTGCGGGTAATATAACCGCCCTGAAAGATAGCCGCATCCTTAAGCGCTGTTATGTTTTCTATAAACGCCTTCTCATCCATTCTGTGAATCCCTCGTAAAATGTTTATGTGTAAAAATATGATCGCTGCAGTATTCGTAATTGCCTTCGCACTTAGAGCAGAAACGGAATTCCAGATCCGGATACTCCTCACTGGTCCTTCCGCAGATAGCGCATTTATGGCGCGCTATAGTCCTGGGTGCCGCCTCGTGAACCTGGCGCTTAAACTCTCTCTGTCTTGCCTTCATCTGCGGAGTACGCCTGAAGCCTCTGCGGGTCATCAGGAAAAATACCACAAAATTCAGAAGCGATGCTCCTATGACAAAAAGTCCCAGAGGGCTGCCGCTTGAACGGCACATATCCACTGCCTGATAAACAAGATAAACAGCATATATAACGCCCAGTATCTTGACCTTTACGGGGATCAGGAACATGAGCAATACCTGCATGTCCGGATATGTAGCCGCAAACGCCAGGAATATCGACATATTGACATAATACGACGAGAAAAGCACGGAAAGCATAGTGAAATAATAGTTTCCGCCGTATATAGCCGGGAACTCCTCGCCGTAGCCCAGCAGATACTGCGCATTTGCCAGAGCAGGCATATCTCCCTGAAAAATGCATACATATGCATACATCAGAAAAGCGCCCAGCAGCGTAAAGATCATTCCCGAGAATATATAGACATTAAAATAAAAGCTTCCCCAGGTACGCTCTAAGGTGGTTCCTATCGAATAATAGAAATACATCATGATAAGAACCAGGAAAATGTTGGAGCTGTCCGGCGGTATCAGTATCCATGAAATAATGCGCCATACCTGGCCATGAAGGATGGCATAAGGATTTAAAGAAAGAACATAAATTATCTGCGGATTGATAAGCTGCATCATATAACCTATGGCATAGCAGATTATCATGACCAGCGGAAGACGCGGTATTGCATATTTCCCCATCTTCCTTTCAAGTTTTGCTAAAAACTGCGGCATATTCTATACTCCTGTTATAATTCTTTTTCCCCCGGTCATATAGGTCTATTATTGTAGCAAAATTCAGCTTAAAAGTAAACCGACCCCGAAATTTTTCGGGGCCGGCAATAAACACACTTTATTGATCGCCTGTGGCAGATCTAAACTCAGTCTTCCTTCTTGTCGTCTTTCTTATCATCGTCCATCTTCTTTTCGAGTTTATCCAGCTGATCGGCTGCAAACTTTCTGCCGCCTACGCCGAATGCAACCGCGAATGCGATGCCGATAGCAGCCAGCACGATAACAAATGCTGCATTAACTATAGCTGCTGCGATACCCAGCTGATTCAGAGCCATGAACACTGCTACAACAATGATAGCTGCTTTTGCATAAATGGCGTATTCTCTGAGTCCGCCCTTCTTCATAACCTTTTCTGCAGCAGATGCGCAGAAGAATGCAGCTATGATGATAAGCACCGCTGCAAGCACATTAGGCATGTATGCGATAAGTTTCTCGCCTATTCCGGAAAGAACCGAAAGCTTGAGCACATCTACGCCTTCAACTATGAAGAAGATATCCAGAACGATGGTAACGATAAGACCTACGGTCTTTGAAAGCACAAAGTTCTGAGCCTTCTCTCCTACCAGCTCTTTAACCTTTGCATCGGCGCCTGATGAAGCGATAAGACGGCATACGATCTGGCCGGTGAATTTGCCGATAAGTGCGCCTATCCAGATGAGAACTATTGCTACCACTATCTGAGGGATAAAAGTGAATACTACAGAAAGCATTGCAACAGCAGGGCCGGAAACTGCAGTGATGTTAAGAGCCTGAAGAGCAACTATCACGACGGGGATCATAATGAAAACATAAATGATATATGCAAGAGTTACAGAAAAACGTGAATTATTATCAGCCTGAATGCCGAATTTCTGCTGAAGTTCATCAACCTTAAGCTTAACGAACAGAGGGATAAGAAGTTCACGCACCAGCTTAGCTATTATAGAACCTGCGATAAGAACTATGACAGCCGCAAAGATGTTTGGAACATAACCCCATACCACATTAAGAAGCTGTGAAACAGGAGCTGCTATCGAGCTGACTCCAAGCGCACCGAAGATACCCGGAACAAAAAGCAGGAACACAAACAGATAAACAAACTTTCCGATGTATTCGATAATGCCTATGCCGGTATTTAACGGTGAAGCGCCCTGGACGCCGGGCTGAGCCATGTTAAGCTGAGCCAGCTTGGTCTTTTTAAGAAGTTTTACGACCAGATTCCTGACGATCGAAGCAATGACAAAAGCAAGAAGCAACAGCAATGCCGCTGCAAGAACTCCGCCTATACCATTGATGATCTTAGACAACAGTTGCGTTAAAAAATCAATTATACCCATTCTTCATACCTCCTTTTTTTTTTCCTTCACCCGAAAGAACCATGATAGTAAAAATATAACACGCTTCAAGCCATTATGCAAGTCCAACAAATATCCCCAAAACCAGCCGGCTCTTTGTGTTATATTTTACTAAAAAGGAGTTATTCAGTTTTTATATTTCTGCTGAATAAAGAATTTCTCGAGAGTCTCAAGCAGCGTTTTCCTGTCAATGGACTTTAAAAGATAACCGGCCGGTTTAAGCGCCAGCACTTCCATAATGGATTCCTTATCGCTTTTTCCCGTAAGAAACATAACCGGTATGGTAGATAAACTTACCTCTGAACGAAGCATCTCAAGCACCTTGGAACCTTTTATCGTAGGCATTTCATAATCAAGCAATACCAGGTCGGCCTTGTTGGATGCCAGCCATGTAATAGCCTGCATACCCGAATTGGCCATGCTCACACGATAATTATCCTTAAGCCACTCTTTTATAAGCTTAAGATATGTGGGATCGTCGTCAACGATGAGTATCATCTTCTTACGCTGTATCAGACTCTGTTCATCGATGAAGAGTCCTATCTTATCCATCATCACAGCCATATCGAAAGGTCTTTCAAACACTTCCTCGATCAGCTCTCTGGGTATTATCTTTTCAACTTCATCCAGTTCGTTTCTCCCGCCAAATACGATCAGCTCTTTTTCTTCTTCCAGCAGAAGATCTTTTATATAAACCAGCGCATCTCTTGATTCTCCTATAGAATCATCGGCATAAAGTATCATAAGCGTAACATCATCCTTGTTACTGCTTATCTCTTTCACCGTAAGCCCCGATTCTATAAAAGGGAAATAATTCTTTCCAAGCTGCATCTTTACGGTATTTACCATAAATGTCTCATCTCTCCTGATGAGCAACACGGGTTTTGCCATGACTATACCTCTGTTCCTTATCTTATTTATCTTTTAAAAGTCCGTCTATCTCTTCCCACTTAAATTCTTCGGTAAGATCACGCAGTTTTTGAAGCAGCTGCGCATCCTCTTTATCAATGCTGTATTCTTTGAGAGAATCCAGCACAAGTATCATGTTATCATAATCATACATCTTTGCAAAGTCTTTCATTGTTTCGTATGCATCTTTTAATTCGCTTTCCTTTATCTGCGGCTTTCCCTCTGCGGGGATATCATCCTGAGCGTCATCAGCGCCCAGCACAGCTCTCAGATGCGCGCACAGACTGCGGAAGCGTTCCAGCAGTGTATCAGTATCCGATAAAATTTTTTTGATGTCAAGTTCATTTCCGGCCTTTTCCAGATCTGCCGCCATTTTTGAAATAGCCGCGGCTCCTATAACCCTCGAAGAACTCTTAAGTGCATGCACCCTTATCGTATAATTCTCCCAGTCTTCATTCCTGTAGTATCCCGCGATCTCATCCGCTTTTGCCTCGTAAGCTTCACAATAGATCTGAAGCACACTCTTATATCCGGCTGTCGATCCGCAGTTTTTGATCCCGGCTGCCGTATCCAGTTCTTTTAATTCAGAAAGCCACGGGTCTTCCATGCTCACAAAGCTTTCTCCCGTTTCTGTATCAGCCGCCGGTCCGGCAACCAGCACCTTTGACGGAGGAATATACTTCAAAAGCAGCTCTTCCAGTTTGGGACCTTCTACAGGTTTGATCATGTACTCGTCAAAACCTTCTCCCAGAAAGCGTTCTCTGGCTCCGCTTACGGCGTTGGCCGTCAGTGCGACCACAGGCGTTGCAGAATTGGGATAATCCCCCATCGCCTTCATTATATGCAGAGTCTCTATACCATCCATCTCCGGCATGCGGAAATCCAGCAGTATCACATCATATTGCTGGCTCTGTACCATTTCCAGGCACTCTTTTCCGCTCATCGCCGTATCAATCTGTACCTGTGTCTGCTTAAGCAGCTCTTTTATAACAAGATGATTTACGGGAGTATCATCCACAACAAGTATCCTGGCATCCGGCGCTCTGAATGATTCATGATAAGCGGCCCGCTCATGCGTATTACTGTTATATCTGCTCCTGAAATCTCCTATAGCATCATGCCTGACCACTCTCTGCGGAAGCAGTACCGTAAATGTGGAGCCTTCGCCGTAAGTCGATCTGCAGTCTATCTCACCATGCATGATCTGCAGCAGATTATAAGTTATAGCCAGCCCCAGTCCGCTGCCTTCAATATTTCTGTTTACATTCTCATCCTCAAACCTGTGGAATTTCAAGAAAAGCTTGTCGAGGTCATCTTCCCTGATCCCTATTCCCGTATCGGTAACAGAAATAAGAAGCTGCAGCGTATCCTTCTCTGACAGGCTGCCGTTTATATCAAGCGTAACGCTGCCCTGAAGGGTATATTTAACTGCATTATTCAGGATATTTACCATGATCTGACGCAGGCGCATGCCATCCCCGTACAGATTATCCGGCAGTTCGGGATTTATCTTAATATTAAAAGCCAGGCCTTTTTCATCAGCCTTAATGCGTATCATATTGACCACGTCATTCACAACCGAGCTCAGATCATATTCGGCTTCGACTATTTCCATACTGCCCGATTCTATCTTCGAGAAATCGAGGATATCATTTATAAGTGATATAAGCGTGCGTCCCGCGCCCTCGATATTCTGCGCATAATCGCGTATCTGCATGTTCTTTGTCTCACGCAGTATCATCTCATTCATGCCAAGTATGGCATTGATGGGCGTGCGGATCTCATGCGACATATTCGCAAGGAAATTCGATTTGGCATCACTGGCCGCTTTAGCACGCTGTTCTTCCATCCTTGTCAGTTCTGTAACACGCAGTATGCCTAAAAGTTCATTCTTGCTGACCGGTCTTGAGAAATAAAATCCCTGAAGATAGTCAACTTCCAGTTCTTCAAGCAACGACAGCTGCTCCTGTGTTTCGACGCCTTCAACCAGGATCTTCAGCTTCATCTCGCGTATCATGCGTATGGTATTTTCAAGGATCACGCGTCCTTTTATTTCATCTTTATTTCCGTTGATATCCACTTCCCAGAGTATTGATTTATCTATCTTGACCACATCAAAATCAAGCGAGAATACAGAGCGTACATTCGAATAACCTATTCCGTAATCATCCAGTGACAGCAAAAAGCCCGATGCCTTCAGATCGTTCAGCACTTTGTCGAGCACGGCATAATCGCTTGCCGCCGCCGACTCGGTAACCTCAAAGTTTATGAACCTGGGATTAATGTCATATTTGCGCACAATGCTGCGCACTCTTTCCACAAAACCCGGCTGCAGACACTGCAGCACGGAAAGATTTATCTCAATACAGTCAAGCCCCATCTCGGTAGGTATGCCGCTCGAAAGGAAGAGGCAGACCTCCTCCAGAACATAGTCCCCAAGACTGTCTATAAGCCCGTTCTGTTCCGCTATGGGTATAAATTCATCAGGAGTGATATTGCCGATCCTGCTGTCCTTCAGACGCAGAAGCGCCTCTGCCGAATAAATGGACATGCCCTTTGTGCGATATACCGGCTGGTAATATACTTCAAAGCGTTTTTCTGCGAGTCCCCTGTGCAGAGCGCTTTCCACCTCAGCTCTTCTGACAAGATAGTCAAGCTCACTGCCCTTAAGCATATGATCTTTCTCACGCGCCGGAAGCGGTCCGTCACACATAAGCATCAGATCATCCCTGCGTTCAAAAACTTCACTTACATCTGCGCACATAACAACGCACTGAAGCATCAGCTTAGCTTCCTGGTACTCAAAGCTTTCATTGAAGCGTTCATAGATAAGAGCGCCCTTCTGCTCAGCAGTCTCGGTTGAACCTGCCTGTATCAGAATAAAAGAATCCGGGGTTGTTCTGTAAATATGCTGTCTGGGATGTACGGTCTTTAAATACGCAGAAACGAGATTGATCATTACATCGCTGTCGGTAGTGCCTATAAGCCTCTGAAGCGTATCGGCATTGGTTATCCTTACACAGATAGCATTAAAATCCTTAAGAAGTTTAAGCGATGTTTTCAGGTCAGCCAGCAGTGCCGCTCTGTTATATACTCCGGTAGACAGATCCATCCTGTCGTCCTCATTTTCCACCAGCATCATCACACCGGTGAGCCCTATCATTTCCGCAAACAGCTCACTCCTTATGCTGGGGAATAGCAGCTGGATCAGTATACCCGTCAGCGTAACCATCAAAAACAGTATAACCGTCCACTTCTTGTTTCCGCTGATGAATTTCCAGTTCAGTATGATCATCGCGAGAACGAGGACGAAATAAAGGAAAGAGAGGGCATACATTATCATCTCGCCCCGGCCGCGGATGACCAGGCCGTTGTCGCCCACATCAAACACAAAGTGCGTGATGGGATTGGTAAGTCCCATAAGAAGGATCAAAACTGCAGGCACCATAAAGAAATGCTTTTTTATCTTCCTGCTGGCTTCGTCCATCTGAGCTGCCACACCGGAGCATACTATTACATAATAGAAGAATACAGCCCCCAGAAGCGGATGCGTTATAAAATACAGGAAATGCATCAGTCTGACAAAATCCGCCATAACAGCCGACTCCGTAAAATGAGGCGAAGCCATGATAACGCCCACTCCGGTCGCCGCATTGAATATGACTACCAGCACCGTATAGCAGAAGATCCTGTTCTGATCCTTATAAGTCCTGCCCTGGATCAAAGTCATCAGAAGAAGACACACGCCCAGGATGATCGTGACTATCATAATGCTGCTTTCATGTATCTGTGCTACTAAGATATCCGACATTCTTACCTCTTCTGTGCAATTTCTTTCATCTTCTCCGCCGGCAGCGGGCGTGAGAAATAGTATCCCTGCAGATAATCCACTTTCAGTTCTCTCAGCATATCTATCTGGGCGCTGTCTTCCACACCCTCCGCGAGAATGCTCCGATCCAGTTCTTTTATCATTTTAATGGAATTTTCAAGCACCACCCTACCCGAATCGCTCTTGACCGCTTCCCACAAAATATTTCTGTCGATCTTTACCACATCAAAATCCAGAGTAAATATAGCTTCCACATTTGTATAACCCGATCCGAAATCTTCTATCAGGAAGCCGAATCCTTTTTCTTTTAATACGCTCATAAAATATTCAAGGACATCAAAATCCTGCTTGGTGACAGGCTTGGTTATCTCAAACATGATCATTGAAGGATCTATGCCGTATTCATCCGCCATAGTTATGATATGGGAGGCAAAATCAGGCGACATGCACTGCATGAAAGAAAGATTTATGCATACGCTGTTACATCCCAGCTTCTGCGGCGTTTGGCTTTTTATAAAAGCAAATACTTCTCCAAGAACGATATCTCCTATCTGTCTTATCTGTCCCGTTCTCTCCGCCAAAGGAATAAACTCTCCGGGCATAAGAGTCCCAAGCTTTTCATCATTCAGACGGACCAGAGCCTTTATGCCGGAAATACTCAGATCATCCGTTTTATATACTCCCTGGTAATATATGGAGAAAGCTCCGTTTTTTAAACCTCTGTTCATGGCGGCTTCCAGCTCATTTGATCTGGTCAGATATTTCAGTTTATCGCCGTATACTATTCCCTTTCCTTCATACGGCGGCAGCGGACCGTCAACCATCAGCATTACATCTTCCACCGAAGCAAGATCTCCCGGCACGGACGCCCTGAGCATCTTTACCGCTATAGGAGTATCAACGCCTTCAAGATATACTCCGTCCAGAAAACGGACATATATGCGTTCCGAAAGTCTTTCAGCCTCTTCACTGTCAATATCGGAAAGTATCATAAAAGCTGTGGTCGAAGCCCTGAATATCCTGTACCATTTACAATCCTTTACAAGGCAATCGGCAACAGCACGCATTATGGGATCCACTCCGCTCTTTCCCGAAAGGCGCATCAGAATATCGTAGTTCGTAAGCCTTATCGTGATCACATGAAATCTAAGATCGAGCCTGAAGATATTTCCAAGCATCAGCCTTAATTCATTGCGGTTATATACGCCGCATGCAGCGTCCATGCGGTCATCTTCATTCTCCATAGTGAGCATGATCCCAAGCATCGTCAATGCTATGGTCAGTATTTCAAACCGGGTATAATTCCATTTTAACTGTATGGCCATTCCCGCAAGCGCCACAGGGATAAACAGAAGCATCGAATACACGCGCCGGCGGCTGATGGCATATCTGTATTTTAAAAGATTCAGCGCTCCCGTAATGATATAGACCACGGAAAGACAAAAGGCCGCTATCATCCCGATCCCTCCGTGAACTGCCAGTTCTTCATCATGATAATACATCAGATGATGCAGGGGATTGCTGAGCAAAACCAGCTCGATCAGCACTGCCGGACCAAAGAACAGGATCTTAATACCAAGATTCATATTACGGTGCGATCCGTTTGCCCTGATTATATAATAACAAAGGAGCATGGGTATCTGCACACGGAAGCCGGTGCGTATATATTCCAGTATATCGGACAGCAGCTTTGCCGATACCCGGTTATCTACTGTAAAGCGCACTATCTCCTTTACGATCTCACAGCATGCGCAGATGATCGCAAATATGAGCATCATTATGAAGACCCTGTTTCTGAAACGGTCATTGCGCCTTTCTGCAAGGGTATATACCAATACCAGAAGCAGAATGACCAGCGCCGCTAT
This sequence comes from uncultured Lachnospiraceae bacterium, assembly GCA_902787595.1. The sequence goes on along the minus strand of CADAHD010000002.1, from coordinate 13,353 downwards.
AAGGAATGCCGATTGGTTTAAAAAACTGTATATCATACGCCCTTCCCTATGTATAAAACACCTTGCTCTCCGGCAGGTACTGCAACAACATTTCCGTTAGTTTATCCGCATCCACCGGCTTTTCAAGATAGTCTTCAAAACCGGCAGCCTTTTTTTCTTCTCTGATCCCCGGATATGCACTGGCAGTCATTGAGATCACGCTGACTCTTCGGCTGACCGCATCCTCGCTTTCCCTAAGCCTCCTTAATGTCTCCTGCCCCGAAAGGCCTGCCATGCGCTCATCCATCAGTATCAGATCATAATACTTATCTTTTGCCATCTTAAGGCCCTCTTCACCGCTCATGGCTGAATCCACCTGCATTTTGCATTTCCTGATAAGCTCCCTGATAACGATATGATTAAGAGGTGTATCATCAACAAGCAGCAGCCTGACATCCGGTGCCATGAAATCCCTGCGGTCATCCGCTCCGCTGCGCAGCGTTTCAAATTCTTCATCGCTGAAGGGATCAAAGCTTCCACTGCCGACTATTTTCTGTAATAAGCGTACTGTAAAAGTTGTTCCCACTCCGTATTCGCTTTCAACGTCGATTTCACCCTGCATCATCTGCAGCAGATTATAACTGATCGCCAGTCCGAGTCCTGTTCCCTCAACAGTCTTGTTTTTCTCCATATCAAGTCTCTGGAACATTTCAAAAAGCCGGCTTTGATCCTCTTCCCTTATGCCCGTGCCTGTATCTTCCACTATGATCTTTACCAGCACTTCATCTTCTGAATATCGTTCACACTCCAGCGCCAGCTGAACACTTCCTTCAGCAGTATATTTTACTGCATTATTCAGTATGTTCATTACTATCTGCTTGATGCGGAAGGCATCGCCGTATAGCCTTGCCGGCATATTTTCGGCTATATAAACCTCAAATGAAAGCTGCTTCTGATCAATCTTTTTATACACTTCCCTTATCACATCACTCAGCGCCGATTTTAGATCATATTCGGCTTCGACTATCTCCATTTCACCGGCTTCTATCTTTGAATAGTCAAGTATGTTATTTATCAATGAAAGAAGATTCTTTCCGGCAGTCTCTATCTCTTTTGCATAACGCCTGACATCTTCTTCATCACATTCGCGCAGTATCATCTCGTTCATGCCCAGCACGGCGTTTATGGGAGTCCTTATCTCATGGGACATATTGGCAAGGAAACTGGATTTGGCTTCGCTTGCTGCAATAGCCCTTCTCTCTTCCATGCGCGCCAGTTCTGTTACGCGCAGAATGCCCAATAATTCATTCTTTGTTATGGGACGCGAGGAATAGTAGCCCTGCACATAATCAACATCAAGCTTCTTTAACAGCTCTATCTGTTCCTTTGTCTCAACGCCCTCACAGAGTATGCGTCTGTGCATCTGCCTTATCATACGGACACAGCTCTTTAACACTACCCTTCCCACGCTTCCGTCGGTGGCACGGTTTAATATGCTCCTGTCGATCTTTATCACATCAAAATCAAGGGAATAAAGCGCTCTCATATCCGAAAAGCCCGTGCCGTAACTGTCCATGGAGAAACGGAAACCGTACGCTTTAAGCTCCTCTATCATGTTCTTTAAGAATGTATAATCTCCGGCCGCCGCAGACTCTTTGATCTCAAAGCTGATAAGGGAAGGCGAGATATCATACCCCAGAACAATATCCCTGACATATTTGGGGAAGCCGGGTCTCATGCATTGCAGTATCGAAAGGTTTATGCTTATGTACTCTATTCCCATTTCAACAGGCAGTCCGCTTGATAAGAACAGGCACGCCTCTTCAAGCACAAAACTGCCGATGTCATCAATAATTCCGTCATGTTCGGCAATGGGAATAAACTCCGTCGGAGGTATATCACCCAGTTCGCTGTCGTGCAGACGTATCAGCGCTTCAGCGGAATGTATAGACAGATTTTCAAGAAAATATACAGGCTGATAATAGACTTCAAAATTATGTTCGGTAAAGGCGCGGCGCAGAGCCTTTTCCACCATGATGCTGCGCTTTAAACGCGCAAGCCCCGCTTCAGGCGCTATATATCCGGACATATCAGGCGGCAGCGGCGAATCCGTCATAAGGAATACTTCCTCTGCAGTAAGCAGATCTGTGGGATAACCCGCATGCATTACCAGAGCTTTAAATTTCATTTCAAGCTCTTCATTCTTAAACGGGCTCTCAAATCTTTCGCTGATCTTTTTTGCCATGCTTTCGGTTTCTTCACGGCTCATATTTATGCCGGCCAGCACAAAGCTCTGAGGGCTCATCCTGTATATATGATAATATGGCATGATCGTTTTCAGATAATCTGCGACTGAGCCCAGCAGACTCTCATAGCCGTAATTGCCCGCCATCTTTTCAAAAATCTCCTCATTGTTGACATGCACCACAGTGACAGAGAATTCCTGCTTCATGCCTATATAGTTTTTAAGGTCTGCCAGAAGCGCGTTTCTGTTAAACAGACCGCTGGCAACATCCATTCGCTCCTCATCTTCCTCAATAAAGATCATTATGCACATAAGCGCCAAGGATTCAAAAAAGATCTCCACCTGCAGGGAATTATCCAAAAACTGCAGCAGAATACCTGTTATGGAAAGCGCCAGCAAAAAACACAGTCCGTTACGCCGTTTGCGCGCAACAGACGACCATCTCAATATCAGATCTATAATGGATAAACCGAAGTAAACGGCGCCTATCAGATAATAGATTATGATAAAAGGACCGCGTATGTATTCCAGCTGTTCATTTATATAATATAGCTTATGATCAATGGGATTAACAGCCACCAGAAGTTCCATCAGCACAAAAGGCAGCATAAGCAGCGTAAAACGCCATTTATATTTGCGATGCAGATACACCGAACCGGTGATATAAATCATGTAAACATAAAGCAGGGGAGCCAGAAGAGCATGTGAAAAGAAGTATATCGAGAGGAAAAAACTGCGAAATTCGCGCACCCCTGACGGGAAACCGCCCCACAGCTCGGAGTACACTCCCGCTATGTCGGCAAGCGCGCTGATCATAACGCAAAACAGCATTGAGATATAGGTTTTGTTCCTCTTTCGTTTGGTTTTTCCGCGGATAAAAGTGTACACAACGGAAGACAGGCATATAAAGAAGCCCGCTAAATAGAATGATGATCGATAGAACAATGAAAGTTCCTTCAATACGCGCCTCCGTATGTATAAAAACCACTATTATATTATATCACAGATCAGAGACAAATACCATGAAAATCAGAATATGTCATTTCCTCACGCTCACGCAGGGCTGCTTTGAGCCGCAGCATGTTTTCAGGGTCCGCAGCCATGATGCGCTCAAGGCTCTGCTTTGTTTCTTTAAGCAAAAGCGCATCGGTATATATATCCGCTATCTTGAAATACGGCATGCCTGACTGTCTAAGGCCAAAGAAATCTCCGGGACCACGCTGTTTAAGATCCTCTTCGGCGATCTTAAAGCCGTCATTCGTTTCTTTAAGAACGGCAAGCCGCTCTTTTGTTTTTTTGCTGAGATTTTCTTCTTCGCCTCCCGCCACAAAGATGCAGTAAGACTGATATGAACCTCTGCCGACGCGCCCCCTGAGCTGATGAAGCTGCGACAAACCGAATCTCTCCGCATTCTCTACAACCATGACCGTAGCATTGGGTACATTAACCCCCACTTCCACCACAGTGGTCGAAACAAGGATATGCGTTTCGCCTTTTGCAAAACGTTCCATGATCTCATTCTTTTCCGCAGGCTTCATCTTTCCATGCAGCATTTCGATCTTTACCGAAGGCGGAAATTTCTTTTTGAGCCCCTCGCTGAGTTCGGTAACATTGCTAACATCTTCAAGCCCGCCTTCTTCAACCATCGGGCAGATGATATAAGCCTGCCGTCCCTCGCTTATGCGTTTATAAATGAACTGATATATCTTATCATGCTCATCTTCGCCCATAACGGCATTTTTTATAGGAAGACGGTTTGCGGGCAGTTCGTTGATCACCGAAACGTCCAGATCACCGTAAAGTATAAGCCCCAGGGTTCTGGGGATAGGCGTAGCACTCATCACAAGGATATGCGGCGCGCTGCCTTTAGCCGCCAGACTCATGCGCTGGCGCACTCCAAAGCGGTGCTGCTCATCCGTTATCATAAGTGCAAGGTCTTTTGCGATCACATCATCCTGTATAAGCGCATGCGTGCCTATCAGGAAATTATAATCGCCGTTTTCAATGCCCTTCTTGGCAGCTTTCTTTTCCGATGCCTTTAAAGATCCGCTTAAGAGCACAGGCTTTAAAGATAAGCCGTATTCCCTGCTCATGCGCAGCGCATCATCATAATGCTGTTTGGCAAGCACTTCTGTAGGCGCCATCAGAGCAGCCTGATGCCCCGCATCGCATACTGCAAGCGCGGCAGAAAAAGCCACTATCGTCTTTCCGCTGCCCACATCCCCCTGCAGCAGACGATTCATGCAATAACCGCTGTTCATATCCCTGAACACATCAGCTACAGCGTTTTTCTGGGCATTTGTAAGTTCAAACGGAAGCTGTTTCTTCAGTTTTTCAAATGATCCTTCCGCATTCCTGCAGTCATAGCTGCTTTCTGCCTTTTCTTCCCCTTCCTTCAAAAACTCCATTTTTGCCAGGAAAAGGAAAAATTCATCAAAAGCCAGACGTCTTCTGGCTTCGTAAACCTCATCCATGTCTGCCGGCTTATGCATCCTGCGTATGGCTTCCGGTATGGATAAGAGTTTCCTATCTTCTATAACATCATGCGGCAGATACTCTTTGATATCATCCGCTACCGCCAGCGCCTGCTCTATAGCCTTTCTGAGCGGAGCATCATTCAGCTTTTTAGTCAGCGGATAAACAGGCTTTAAACATCTAAGCCCCTCTTCATATTCTTCCCTGCTCATGATATGCGGCTGGGACAGAAATATCTGCATGCCCTTTCTTTTTGCAAAAACCCGCATAATCATCTCTCTTCCGTTGAAGATGCTCTTTTTAAGCCAGGGCATGTTAAAAACACTGACCCTTCCGCTGCCGCTTGCATCTGAAAAGAAAAACTGCAGCATGCTTTTGCCGTTTCTGTAGATGATAGCGGGATTTCCGTTTACACGCCCCGAAAGCGTAACATAACCGTCACCGTTTATACCGGCTATCGGTCTGATCTCATCAAGGGCCTCATAACGTCTGGGAAAATAGTGCAAAAGATCGTTCAAGTTAAAAAGACCGGCGGAGTAGAAAGCCTCCGCCGTCTTATCAGCTATACCTTTTAAAACTTTAATATCGTCAGTAAGCAGCATTATTCAACCGAAATTATATAGTAATATACGGGTTGTCCTCCTGCCTGTATATCAACTTCCAGCGCCGGATAACGTGCAGCGATCTTTCCTCGCACGGCATCTGCAGCATCTTCTTTAACATCAGCGCCAAAGTAGACCGTAACCAGTTCGGAAGAATCATCCACCATCTTATCCAGCATCCCCAGGATGACCTCATCGATATCCTTGCCGTTCGACAGTATGCCTTTATCGCCTATGCCCATATAATCATCCTGATGGATCTCCACCCCGTCTATAGATGTGTCACGGACAGCGTAAGTAACCTGACCGGTCTTTACAGCGCTTATCGCGTCATTCATGAGCTTGTCATTCTCTTCTACACTCATATCAGGCACATATGCCACCAAAGCAGAGATGCCCTGAGGGATAGTCTTGGTAGGTATCACTATGATCTTCTTATCCTTTGTCATATCCCGCGCCTGATTTGCCGCAAGTATGATATTCTTATTATTGGGGAAGATATAGATCGAATCCGCATTGATTGCCGCTATGGCATTCAGCATATCTTCCGTGCTGGGATTCATGGTCTGACCACCTTCAATAAGATGATCAACGCCCAGATTCCTGAATACATCACTTAGACCGGCGCCTGCAGAAACTGCTATGAATCCGACAGCCTTTCTGGGCATATCGGCAGCAGCAGGCTTTTCGCTCACGGAAGAAGTATCATCTTCCGCTTCGGTTGCGGGACGGCTGCGGTTAATCACACGGACATCCAAAAGCTCGCCAAATTTTATAGCTTTCTGTAATACCATGCCGGGATCGTTTGTATTAACACTTACATTTACTATGCTGTCATCTACAGCCAGAGCCACTTCATCTCCGACGCTCTCAAGGAATTTACGTACTTCCTGCTCGCGCTGCAGATGGAAAGTCTTCTCAAGCTTAACAGAAAGGCTGGTATGATAAAGATAACGGAATTCAGGTTTCTTTTCTTCCTGATTATTGAACAGCCTGACTTCTCCGGCGCTCTGTGAGGTCTCCTCATCAAGAGTAAAAGGAATGCCTTTACCCAGAAGGCCGTCATAAAAGCCCTCAAGCACAGCAACAAGGCCGGCGCCGCCCGAATCAACAACGCCCGCTTCCTTCAGAACAGGAAGCATCTCAGGGGTTTTGTCGAGAACTTCTTTCGCATACACTATCACTTCTTTGAGCAAAACTTCTATGTCTTCCTCGCCGCGCTCAAAAACCTCATTGGTCTTAACCGCTACGGCTTTTGCCACGGTAAGAATCGTACCTTCCTTAGGCTGCATGACCGCCTTGTAAGCAGATTCAACAGCTTTATCACAGCCCGCGCTGATAACTGCCACATCTATGGTATCGCAGGTTTTAACAACCTTTGTAAAGCCACGGAACAGCTGGCTTAATATAACGCCGGAATTTCCTCTTGCTCCTCGAAGTGAACCGGATGATATGCTCTTGCATAATGTAGCCATATCCGGATCTTCCAATGAATATACATCCTTTGCCGCAGACATAATGGTCAGGGTCATATTGGTACCCGTATCACCGTCCGGAACCGGGAATACATTTAACTCATTAATATGATCCCTGTTGGCCTCCAGTTTTTTAGCGCCGGCAAGGAACATTTGTGCGATGATCTTAGCATCAAGACTCTTCGCTGCCACTTCACTATCCTCCTGTTAATCGATCACTCTGACACCCTCAACGAAAATATTGATCTTCTCAACTTCCATACCGGTGTAACTCTCAAGCTTATACTTAACATTGCTTATGAGGTTCTCTGTCACAGCCATTATACTTACGCCATAAGCTATGATGATATGAAAATCAAGGATCAGTTTTCCGCCGGAGTTCTTCACGGAAATGCCATGATTAACGCTTTCCTTTTTCAGTATACGTACCAGGCCTTCCCTGGGATTAACACTGGCCATGCCTACGATGCCAAAGCATTCGTTTGCTACAGTGCCTGCGTACTGCGCTATAACATTTTTGTCGATCTGAATACTACCCAGATGAGTATCAACAGAATTATTCATAGCCGCCCTCCTGATCTTTTATTAAAACGCTTTATGTATTATATATGAAAGCTCTCATAAACGCAAGAAAACCACCCTCAAAAAAAGGTGGCTTTTTTTGCATCAGATAAGGAATATAACACCCATTATGCGCGTTCTACAGCGCCGGACTTAAGACAGGTGGTACATACATGCAGCCTCTTGGGTGTACCGCCAACCTTGCACTTAACGTTCTTTATATTCGCATTCCACACATGATTAGATCTTCTGTGAGAGTGGCTTACGTTATTACCGAAATGAGCTCCCTTTCCGCAAATATCACATCTTGCCATCTTAAAACACCTCCTTTTGCAATAAAAATATTACGTAAAAAACCCGCAACGCCCATATATTACCAGATTCGGATATAAAATGCAAGCATTTTTTTCAGCTTCCCGAACGCGCAAAGGCGAAACGGTTCTTTAACTCCTCATACTCCTCATTTATCTTGATCAGCATCTCCTGATCCCCGCATATGTTATCGGGATGATATATCTTCATAAGCTCCTTATAACGCTTCTTAAGGGCTACCATATTATCTACTCCGCGGAAGAAAAGCCCGGTGGCATATACTTCTTTCCTGGCAGCCGCATTCGCCCTGCGCAGGCGTATCTTCTCCTGCTCTACCTGTTTGTATTCTTCCTTGAGCTTGGCGCGGTCCTCATCAAATAAAGAATAGGATCTCTGGATTATCTTTTGCTTTTTATCCAGCATGCGCTCATCATCCTTAAGACGTTTGCGCTCATATTCAACCGATTCGCGAAGCTGGTTCATCTCAATGGAAAGCTGTCTCTTTTCACGCTGAAGCTGCTTACGCTCACTTGCCAGGGCAAGCCTTTCACGATGCAGTTCATCAAGATCCGCCTCTATCTGCGCGCGTTCAGCCTGAATGCGCACATTTTCCCTGAAGAGCTGATGTCTTATATCCTCAAGCTCCCCGGGATCACTGATATTATCCAGCTTTTCTTCAAATCTGTTCATAAACTATAATGCTCAATCCTTTTTATCAAAAGACGTCGATTCGGACACATCTTCTCCTTCGGGAAATGCGGCTTTGTTAACCTCTTCCGGATCTGCATCCACTGCCTTGCGCGCTTTAAACTTATCGATCAGCTCAGGGATAAGGTCCGCGATCTTTGATACATTGCTGGTCTCCTTAACGCTTATCATCCTGGCGTGACCGTCCTGAAGCACCAGTACGGCAGAGGGCGAAAGCTTTGCATTCATACCGCCCAGGCCGCTGTCCTTCTTGCTGCCGTTTGCCTTAATGCCTGCGCCTGCCGCAACTCCAAAGGATACGTCTACCAGAGGGATTATGGTGGCATCGCCCACCTTTACGGCTTCCCCTATCACGGTCTTCGATCCTACCAGATGTTCCATGTTTTTGATCAGAGAATCCATTACGTTTGAGATATTATTCTCAGCCATTTTTCTTCTTCTCCTCCACTTCTTCTCTCTTTAATCTCTTTATAAAAGCTTTGACTTTCTTATTCAGGATGATCGCAAGTCCGTGCCATGCCAGTGGCGTTAACAGAACCCTGCCCTTAAGCGTGGCATCAAGATCGAAGTATTTATCATCCTGATAAGCATTGACAAGCACCTCGCCACGCTTACCGCGGATCAGCTCGATCAGCGGCAATGCATATACTTCGTATTCATAAACTTTTGCCACCGCAGCCGGATCATCATCCGCGATATTAAGCTCACAGTCAAAGCGTGTAGGCCTTACAGCCTTTAGTATGCCGATAAAGTGTTTTTTGACATGCTCGTATACCCATTCCGCGCCTTCACTGCAAAGAAGTCTGTGATAATACTCAATGGTTTCGAAGATATCCGTCACCTTTTGCCTGACGGCCTCCAGTTTATCAAATACGACTTCCGCGCCTTGTTCTATCAGATCCGGCAGAGTATCAAACATATCCTCCGCTTTGTCAAAAACTTCTTCCAGCCATTGCAGAAAAGGCTTTTTCTTCTTTTCCTTATCTTTCTTATCGCCCTTATCCGCCGAAGTTTCTTCATTTTTATCTTCGGTCTTTTCCTGCGATACCTCTTCTGCCGGCTTATCATTCAGGGGCTTATCATCTTCCGAAGCAGCTTCTGCCGTTTTATCATAAACGGTTTCCACATCTTCTTCCTTAAGCGGCTTTTTCTTTTTTCTGCGTTTTTCTTCGGTTTCTGAACGCTTTTGGTCCTTAAGGCGCTGTTTTTCCTCTTTCAGCTTCTTTTTCTCAGCCTTTTTCTTCTTATCATAAAAACAGATGCCCAGGATCTTGAGTCTTAAATTAAGCCCGTTTATATCGTAAGTCAGCAATACTACAACAAAATGCAAAAGCCAGGTTACTTTAACAAATGCGCTGATGCCTTCCTTTTTCTCACCATGAATCCTGTATCTGTACGGAACCAGCATGACCAAAAGGAATACAAGCAGCAAAAAAGCCAGGATGCACAGCAGCACTATTCCGATGATCTTTAATACGTTTAAGAATATCCCCATCTTCAGGCTCCCTTATGCTCCATAGCATAGTAGGCCAGATAGAGCAGCGCTTTATCGTAATCCTCTGCAATGCCCAGTATATGAACATCCCTTTCTCTGTAATAACGCTGTTTCAGATCACTGCTTTTCATGGACTCCGCGCTCCCGCAGGGGCTTTGACAGATCACATAAATATCGGGTACTATCTCTCCCCTCATAAAGGCTTCGCAGATCCTCATCTTCTTCTCTTTAAGAGCGCTGCTTACGTACAGGCCCGGATCAAAGGTAAACATAAGCCTCACCCATTCCATAAACGTGCGCGGTAGAGTCGCTGATAATCTTCGTAGGCCTCTTCCAATATCTGCTTTTCATTTGCGAATTTCAGCAGGTGGTAAGCCTCATGGTATTTATAATAACCCGAATCACAGAAAAACTCTTCTCTCTGCGGCCTTGAATAATAACTGCCGGATTTCATGAGATACCAGTGGACTTCTTTCTCCACGACATCTTCCGGAACGTTAAAGCTGTAATCGCTCTTACCTATATACTTTACGATCTTTGCCTTAACCCCGGTTTCTTCCGCCACTTCTCTCAGAGCCGTCTGCGGATACTCCTCCCCTTTCTCTACCGTTCCTTTGGGAAGAACCCAGCCCTCATATCTGTTTCTGTAATTCTTATACAGCAAGAGTATCTTGCCACGAAAGATCACCACACCACCGCAGCTGACAGCTTCTATCATACTGTAGTCCTCCTGTGGTTGTGCACAATTGTGAATAGTATAGCTTATTTTGGGGATTTATGCAATAAAAAAACAAGACGGCCTTAAGATTCTTTTGCCTTTTTGATAATGATATCCACGATCTCGCCAACGCTCAGATCATCTGTATTTATCACCTGATCCGCAGCATCCTCATAGGCGCTCTCCCTCAAAGAGAGCATCTGCGCTATCCGCATTTCCTTTTCTTTTGCATCTTTTGCACCGGAGAGCAGCGGCCTGCTGTCATCGTGCGAAAGTCTGAGCGCTATCGTGGAAGGTTTGGCTTTAAGATAGAACACCACACCTATTTTTTTCATAAGCTCACAGTTTTCTTCTTTAAGCGGCATGCCGCCTCCGGTTGAGAGTATGCCTTTATACCCTTCTTCATAAAGGCTCTTCAAAAGCCGCGTTTCCCTGTCCCTGAAATACGGCTCACCATATTCTTTAAAAATATCGCTTATGCTTCGCCCGCATAAAGCCTCTATACGCGCATCCGTATCCAAAAAAGGCAGGGCGCATTCCCTGCTCAGTGCGAATGCCACACTGCTCTTTCCGGCGCCCATATATCCTATGAGTACAATGCTTTTCATTCTTCCCCTCTCAGTTTCAGCCTGCCTCTGTATTCTCAAGCAGCTTCATCATATGTTCTATAGCCACTATATAGCCTTCCAGTCCAAGCCCTTTTATCTGCTCATCACAAACCTCTGCAGTAACGGAATGGTGACGAAATTCTTCGCGCTGCAGTATGTCCGAGATATGTATCTCTATCTTGGGCATCGTAACAGAAGCCAGGGCATCCCTTATAGCGTAGGAATAATGCGTATATGCGCCCGGATTTATGATAATGCCTTCAGTTTCGTCAAAATACGCATCCTGGATACGGTCGATGATCGCGCCCTCATGATTAGATTGAAAAACCTCAATCCTGATATCCAGCTCTTTCGCCTTGTTCTCTATCATCTTAAGGAGATGATCATAATCTTCGTTGCCGTATACCGCCTTCTCCCTGATACCCAGAAAATTAATGTTTGGTCCGTTTATTATAAGCAGTTTCATCTTCAGATCTTCCTTTCAGCTGTTCATCAAAGCTTTATATATCTTCATCGCCAGCTCATCCGGCACTTCTACGTCATTCCATATTTCAAAAGAGCGCACTCCCTGAAACAGCAGCATCTTGAGGCCGTTATATGCCCGTCTGCCTTCTCCCGCTTCTTCAACAGCTTTCATAAACGCGGTCTCAGCCGGATTAAAGATGATATCAACCCCTGTTTTGCAAAGCCTGTAAAACCCGGGATCATCTATCAGTCTGCTCTCTGTATCGGGATACATGCCCACACTGGTAGTATTTACAGCGATCCATCCGTCTCCATCCGCCGCCATTGTCTCTTTAAGCTCATCCAATGATGCTGCGGCAGAAATATCCGCTGCAGGATAAAACTCCGAAAAATACGCCGCCAGTTCCTGCGCCTTTTCGTAAGTTCTGTTATATATGACCAGTCTGCGTGCTTTGCTCTCGAGTACGCCGCATACGATAGCCCGTGCCGCGCCTCCGGCCCCCAGTACAACAACATTTTTATCTTTTATATCCACTCCGTCACTTTGCAGCGCGCGCAAAAAACCGGGCATATCGGTATTATAACCATGCCAGCCGTCAGCTTCACGTTTGAGCGTATTTACCGCTCCTATGCGCGCAGCCGCTTCATCCTCATAAACAAGGAACTCTCTTACCGCCTGCTTATGAGGCACGGTTACGTTAAGCCCTTTAATCTTAAGGGCATAAGCCCCTTTTACGGCATCGCTCAAAGATTCCGGCTCCACATCATAAGCCAGATAACGAAGATCCGCATTAAAATACTCCGAAAGACTGTTTTGGATAAAGGGAGATCTCGAATGACCTACAGGATGCCCCAGAAGGCCCAGCAAGCCTGTATGCGCACTTATCTCAAAGCTCATTTTTCCAGCCTCTTTTCGATAAAATAGACTAACTTTACAGGGAACTCAAGCACCCTTTTTAAATGTATATGAGGAGGCTCCTTGGCGCTGATCCTGCCTACAAGTATGCTGTGAAGCCCGCGTCTGTTGGCTCCCCATATATCGGTAAACAGCTGATCGCCTATTACCAGCACTTTCTCGCGCTTAAGCCCCATCTTCCTGACAGCCGTAAGATAGCCCCTGCTTCCCGGCTTGCCTGCTTTATATACATATCCGCTGCCTACGCCGGCTGCAAAGCTCTTTACACGCGGTTCTTCATTATTTGATACTATCTCAACTTTAAAACCGCGCCTTTTAAGCCGCTTTACCAATAGCGCCGCCTTAGAATCCGCAGGCGCATCATGAGGAACCAGGGTATTGTCTATATCAAAGATAATACCCCTGTAGCCCCTGTCATAGAAGGATTCATAATCGACCTTAAAGGCGTTCTTATAAAAAGTGTCAGGATATAAAAACTTAAATAAGCTCATTGCCCGATAATATCATAAGCTGCGCTGTATTTCAATGCTTTCTATTTGGTGGACAGTTCAAAATAGAATTCCACCCCGTCATCAACATTTCTCACGCCGTATGCCTGATGCAGCGAATCCATAATAGCTTTGACTATGGATAAGCCCAGACCGCTTCCGCCGTATTCCCTTGTTCTGGCTTTATCCACTTTGTAAAACTTTTCCCACAGCCTGCCCAGGCTCTCTTCCGGTATAGGATCACCGCTGTTGAACACATAAGTGCGTATCTTATCATCTATGCGCTCGGCTCTTATCACTATCTCC
>CADAHD010000001.1 GCA_902787595.1 uncultured Lachnospiraceae bacterium | reverse complement strand
GATGCCATACGTATCTTCACATAGTCCGGCGGCGTAAGCCGCAGCATGATCTCGCCGATCGTTATAAATTTATGTTCCATAGAAAAAACCTCTCTGTACCGGGTTATGGTAAATACGTCTTTTCTCTTTGCTATCCATCAATATAACTTACCTGTAGTTCAGTTCCTTGATTTCTTTAACATTCACATTTGTCAGCATGCTTTCTTTGTCCGCACTCCCGTATATCGTTACATCATTGACCTGAAGCCGGTCAACATTTTTCAGATACAGACTGCGTCCGGAAAGCTTCGGAAAATTATCCATCATTATCGGACAACGCGGAGTTCTTTCATTTTCCGGAAGGTAGTATGCTTTAATATGTTCAAGTGTAAGCTTCTCTATAGGAGCCTCCGGTAATCCATACGCGCATACCAGCGAAACATCCACAACCATGCAATCGACATAACGAACCGTCAGGCTGCCGATCCTTGGAGTACGGTAATCCTTTTCCATCGGCTCCTGACTCTGCACATATTCGGAATGGCCATCCGGATCACAGTAATAAAACATATTTACGGTAACCGGCATATGCACGCGGTTCATGGTTATATTCTCAAACAGAAGGTCTGTCAGCACAGACCTGTCTCCACGGCCACGCCTTGTTTTTATACGCACACCGCGGTCAGTTCCGCTGAAGATACAGTGAGTCACATGTAATCCGCGCACTCCCCCCGCTATCTCAGAACCTACTGTCACTGATCCGTGCCCGTTTTTCATATGGCAGTTGCGTATTACTATATTCTTTGTTTCCTTATGATGAGCATTTGCCATGTATAACTTACCGCTCTTTATCGCAATGCAATCATCACCGACAGAAATGGTAGTACCCAGGAGACGCACATTTTCACAGCTCTCAGGATCAAAACCGTCAGTATTGGGTGAGTCAGGCGGATTCTGTATGGTAAGATCCAGAAAATCAAGTTCATCTGAATAATAAGGATGTACGCACCAGCACGGAGAATTCTGAAGGCTCAGTCCCTGCATCCTTACATTCTTGCATGCATTAAAGAATATGAGCTTTGGACGCCATGCCACGCGTTTGACTTTGGGATCTATCCACCAGTCGCAGTTTGACGCATTACCGTCTATGGTCCCCCGTCCGACGATATCCAATCCCTCCACCCCTATGGCAGTAAGCAGCGAAGCATAGCTGTCAAGCGGATTACCTTCCCAGGATGAAAGATTATACTCTTTTTTATTGTCATAAAGATGTCTGATGATCCCGGGCAATACCGGATAATTCTCTCGCTTTGCATCACCGAGTATCACCGCTCCCTCATCTACCCAGAACGTCATATGGCTTTTCAAAAACAACGGTCCCGTATAATATGTCCCCCGGGGTATCCACACGGTTCCGTTATCCGGGCAGCTCTGTATCGCAGCCTGTATAGCCGCCGTATCATTATGATTCCCGTCACCCGCTGCTCCGAATCTCCTTACATCAAGCAGAAAGCTTTCTGTCTGCGTTTTCACTGCAGTACATTCGTCCGATCCGCCATCCTTTACCCTGATCTCATACTCATGATCAGGTTCCAGACCATCGATAGTTATCACATTTCTGTCAGTCTCACAATACGGCTGACCGTCAACGTAAACCGTACATTTCTCATCTGTTTTAAAACGCGCATTGTTTATTCTCTCGATCGTTATGCTCCGTTTAAATATACCCGCTATCTCAAAAGCCATAATCTCTCCTCAAAAAACTTTACGATTCTCCACTATTGATCCATACCCTATCTTTAACCCTGAATCAATGCACGTTTCGGATCATCTCCGTATATGCGAGCAGGAAAGGCGCCACACCTTTAGCCTCATTCTCAACTACCGGCTCACTGAAATAATATTCAAGAGAACCATCACGATGCTGCTTGCCTCCAAGTCCCGCGACCAGACAGATCCCTGACAGTTTGAGGGTTCCGTCTTCGTTACATGACAGATATTTCTGAACGATCCCGTCGAAAGCCCTCTCACCCATTTTAGCATAACGCGGCGCAAGATATCCAAGACGTACTGCCTTAAGGATCGCATATGAGATAAGTGCGGTTCCGGATGTCTCCAGATAATTCCCCTTGGCTTCAGGATGATCCACCACCTGATAAAACATACCGCTTTCATCCTGATATGCACTTAATGCATCTGCCAACCCCTCCAGAAGTGTCTGCAGATAACGCTTTTCGTAGTAAAGAGATTCGTCGGTTGCCTGCGCGGTCTCTACTAATGCAAGAGAAAACCACCCAAGGGAACGCAGCCAGAAGTTAGGACTGCAGCCTGTCACGGGATCCGCCCAATACATCTTTCTGCTCTCATCATAGCCATGATAGTAAAGTCCCGTCACGGGATCACGCATATTCTTTTCGACATTTTTAAACTGATGTATCACATCATCACATTTTCCCATTCTGTTAAATCTTGTCTCATATTTCATATAGAAGGGTTCTGCCATATACAGACCGTCAAGCCAGACCTGATCAGGATATATCTCCTTATGCCAGAAGCTTCCTTCTTTCGTGCGCGGCATACCTGTCAGCTGCTCGCGAACATGATCCAGCGCAAGTTTGTATTTGTTTTCACCGGATTTATCATACAGGAAGAAAAGATTGCTTGCCGTATTTATATTATCCAGATTGTATTCTTTGATATTATATGTGCGTATGGAACCATCCTCTTGAACAAAATAATCAACAAAATCCTTTGCAAAAACATAATATCTTTCTTCACCCGTTATCTCATAAAGGGCGAGCAGTGCAGTGATCATACAACCATCTATGTAATTCCACTTAGGCGGTGTGTTTTGAATGATCATCTCCTTATTCCAAACAGGTCTTTCCGCACTTGAATTCTTTAGCAGATATTCGATATAATCCTGAATCTTTTTTCCTGTTTCAGCTGTCATACTATAATTTCCCTTTCTGTTTTTTCTATCAGCTCACGCGATCTTACGGCATTTTCAGGTGTTGTATTCTCCAGTGTAGCCTGTATGTACGGTTTCTTTTCGACTGCGAATCTGACTATCTCCGTATAGTCCATCTCGCCGAAACCGCAACCCACCGCTTTCATTCCGTCCTCTCCTATTATGTAATCCTTTAAATGGATCATTGCTATTTCCGGGGCCAGAATATCCATAGCTTCCGCGATCACTTCATCCCTGTGATCAATATTATCCGGATCCAGCAGGTTGACCGGGTCAAATATGATCTGCAGATTCGGTGATGCGATACGGTCAAGCACCTCTCTGGCCCGTCGCGGATTCCAGACTATATGTTTATATACCGGTTCGATCGCAAGTATCACTCCACATTTCTCTGCATACTCTACCACAGGGCGGAGATTATCAATAAATATCTCCAGAGCCTCCGCACTGTGATTTGCTTCTTTGTCGTAATGATAATCCATATTAGGCGCGCCGGTTTCGGTCCCTACCATACCGCAGCCAAGCAAAGCCGCAAACCTCAGATGTGCACAATAGCGCTGCCTGATCTGCGCAAGTTTTACCGGGTCCGGATGCGCAAGATTCTGATAATTACCAAGAACCGCTATATCAATACCCGCTTCGGAAAAACGGTGTTTTAACCACATTGCGTATCCCGGTGTCAGCGCATCCGTTTCTCTGGGCAACCCCTCTGTCTTTCCCAATGCTATATGCACGCACGAGAATCCCTGCTCTTTAACATTTTTCAATCTCTGTTCCAATGGGCATACAGCACTGTCATGGAGACGCAGGCCTATCTGCATCACGATACCTCCTCTTCTTTGTTACTCCTTTTCTTCAGGATCTGCTGCACTATCTTTGTCCGACGTCGATCCGCTGCTTTGAGCTTTTTTTTCATAAACCTCAAATATCCCGCTATACAGGCGTGCCCTGATAAGTCCCGGGCCGCTGAAGCATAATACCAGTACTACAGGGATGATGGGATATCCTATAAAATAAAGTGCCACGAATGCTATCGGCGCTACTATCGCCATAATGATAGTACGTACGGTGATGATGCCAAGTATGCTCATTATAAAAGCTGTTTTAAAGGTCCCTCTTATCGTATTTGAATAATGCGACAGAACCGGAAATACATACAGAAAAACAAGATATGTGATACCTATCGCCATATACATAAGGACAACATATACCATAGGAAACCTGTTCATCCTTGTCAGCCGCCAGTCTACAAACAATGCCGCTATCACCACCAGCATGATCAGCCAGATCACTGTCGCCTGCAGAAAATTCTGTTTGAATGAACGAAAGAAACTTTTTACAATATAGCCTTCCTCTTTACGTGCGATCTTCAGCAATACATAATGCATTGCAGTAAATGATGCTCCTGCCGTGATCACGGGAATACAGCAAATAATAGTCAACACATTTAATATCATCAGATCCGCAACGGTTCCCATAAAACGCATGAACGGACTGTCTATCTTTAAAAAATTCATAAGTCATACCTCTGTGCCAATTATTTCTTAACTCATACTGATCTGCATACTCTCCATATGATAGAAGGCGCCCTTTTTCTCCATCAACTCAGTATAATTACCCTCCTCAACGATCCTGCCATGTGAAAGGACAGCTATACGATCCGCACCCTTTACGGTTGACAGCCTGTGAGCGACGATAAATGTGGTACGTCCCTTTATCAGTCTGGCCAAAGCTTCCTGTATTTCTTTTTCGGATATCACATCCAGGGCTGATGTCGCTTCATCAAGAATGATTACCCTGGGATCCCGGATTATCGCGCGGGCTATAGCAATCCTTTGTCTCTGTCCGCCCGAAAGGTTTGCACCATGTTCCTCAACAATGGTATCGAGCCCTTTGGGCAGCTCACTTACCATCTTTTCAAGATTTGCCGCTTTTACAGCCTCCCGTACTTTTTCCTCACTGACATCCGGCATGCCGTATGTGATATTATCCCGCAGGCTGCCTGTAAACAGCAGCGGCATCTGCGGAACTACCGACAGAAAGCGTCTGTAGCTTTTCAGGTTTATCTCGCTTATATCCTTTTTATCTACCAGCAGTTTCCCACCTACAGGAAGCATAAATCCGATCAGAAGGTTTAACAATGTTGACTTGCCTGCTCCCGATCCGCCCACTATCGCTACGGTTTCCCCCTGCTTTACCTTCAGATTCAGATCCACCAGCACATCATTATCCATATCAGGGTATGCGTATGCAACATTACGGAACTCATATTCACCATCAAGTGACTGCAGCTCCTCTTTACCGTCATTATGCTCTATATCTTCACAGGCAAGCACTTCTCCAACCGAGCTTACCGACTCCAATCCTTTGGTCACTACAGGAAGCAGGTTTATAAGTGATGTAAACTGGTTTACCACTGTAGAAAAACTGGTCTGATAAAAGGTTATATCACCCACCGGAATACTTCCGCCCAACGCAAGATATCCCGTAAAAGCCAGACATCCCACCTGAAAAACCTGAAAGATCACCCATCCAACCGCGCCGAAATTGGACTGCACCATGTCCAGACGGTATCCTCTGTCAGCTGTTTCCGCAAGCTGCTTTGACATACGCTCTTTTTCTATTTCCTCAAGCGCATGCGCCCTCGTGACCGGAACCATCTCCACCATTTCCATTACACGGGCAGATGTTTCCTCCATCTCTATACGAAAAGCCCTGTTCTCCTTGCGTATCTTTCCCCGGAAAGCAAACATTGTCAGTGAAGCTATGGGAGCCACAAGTATCATAAATACAAGTATCATACGGTTTTTGACAGCTGTGATACTTATCATGATCACCATGTTCATCACAATATTCAGTATGTTAATAAATAACTGCGATGAAAGGGTTTCTATTGCTTCCACATCACGCATTATCTTGGACTGGAGCCGCCCCGACTGTGCCTGAGTATGATACGGTATCGACAATTCCTGCAGCTTACGGACCAGAGCACTTCTCAGACCGGCTTCGGTATTTCTCGTCACACGTGAACGCAGCCGCATATGGATATAGTTTGCCGGAAGGTGTATAGTCAAAAGTATCAACCATATACCTGCGTTAATAAATATTGCTTTTTTCGCAGCCTCTCCGCCTTCGAGTACTCCATTGATCACATTAGCGATCAACAGGGAAGAGAATAATGCAGGTGAATGTTTTATCAGATAAAAAAACGAACTGAATATAAAATAATGATACTGTCCCTGATAAAAACCCAGCAGTACACGCAGGGGTTTGTCTTTATACTTTTTATAATATTTTACATATTTATGTTCTACAGCATCAATCTTCATTACAGCTGCTCAAACCTCAGTTTCATCCTTAAAAGATGCATCAATACTATCATTGATCTCTTTCAGTTTTCTTGATCTGCCAAGACATATAAAGGGTTCCGCCGCTTCCTCATCGTTATCGTCCACTGTAGCGGCATTACGGCTTACCAGCAGATCTGTATAAGGCCGCCCCAGCATCCGCAGACCATCCGCGATAAAACCGGCATAAACCACAGCACCGTGAAGCACCAGGTGTGTATTATCCTTTGGATACACATAAAGCGGTCTGGATGCAATATCCCCTATTGATGCAAGATAAGCTTCCGTAAGTGAAGTCATATCGATACATGGAACACCTTCTTCCTCTGCCACTTCTCTTACCGCCATAGGATAATCCGAATGTGATCCCGGCAGGAATGCTCCGTCCGTGTCAAACAAACGTCTTGCAATGGGCGTAAGAAGTACGGGATACGCTCTGTGCTTTCTTGCTGTTTCTACAAATTTCCTTATATTATCTTTAAATGTTGTACCTGCCTCCGTATAGCGCAGGACATCACTCTTTTTTTCATCATTATGTCCAAACTGTACGAACAGGAAGTCACCCTCTTCCAGATAATCATCTATCCGGTCAAGACGTCCCTGATCAATAAACGAACGGGTGCTGCGCCCGTTTATCGCAAAGCTTCGTACTACCACATCATCTTTAAGATATAACAGCAACCCCTGTGAAAGCCCCATCTGGGGATAAGTTGCAATTTTATTAAATGTTACCGTGCTATCGCCGGCATATATGATCCTTGGCATTTTATATTCCTTTATGCTTCCTGTTTTTTATCTTTTTAAAGATGGGAGAGGCATCCGCCTCTCCCATTTTATCTGCTATATTACTCCTTAACCGCACCAACATTCACACCGGTAACAAAATACTTCTGGAGGAATGGATACGCCAGCATGAATGGCAGGATCGCACATACGATTCCGGCGTAGTATAGCGTTGATTGTGAAACCTTATAAGCCGTAGTCGGCGTGTCACCATCCTGGATCATTACTCTCAGCTTGTACTGGAAGTTAACCTGATCGGGATTGGTAATGTAAATCTGTACTGTACTGTAATCATTCCATACAGTCACCGCAAACATCAATCCTATGGAGGCAAGTGCTGCCTTCGATAACGGGAGGACTATCTTGTAGAAAATCTGCATCGGAGAACATCCATCCAGTTTTGCTGCTTCATAAAGAGTTCCCGGAATACCTTCAAAGAAGTTCTTCATCAATACCAGGTTATAAACATTCATACCATGTTTCAGAACCAGTATCCACATGCTGTCTACAAGATGCAGTCTCTTCATGACCAAATACTCGGGGATCATACCACCGGAGAAGATCATGGTTATAAGCAAAAAGTACGATAAGATATTACGTCCCGGCATTTCTTCCTGGTTCAGTACATACCCGCCCAGAGTAGCCATCAGCAGACCAAGCAGTGTTCCCAGTATAGTTGTCACAAAAGAATTGATCAGGGGACGGAACAGCTTCTTGGTTGTCATTATGGTTGCATAACCACCAATCGTAGGCTGCGTGGGCCACAATTTGAACTGATATACACCTACCGCATTAAAACTGTCGGATACTACCTTCCAGATAGGGATGATAATGATAAGCGTCAGCAATCCGAATATAATGTAATTGATAATATCAAATACCTTGATCTTTGACTTTCTTCCCGGAGTGATGATATTAACCTTTATTTTTCCCTTTTTAGCTTCAGTATTCAGATCTGATAACGTCTCTGCATTTCCCTGCTCTATCGCTTCTGCAGTCTCAGGAGTGGTTATTTCTGTCTGATCTGTTTTTTTCAAATCTTCCATTTCTGCCCTCCTTATATTATACCGCGTCCGCGGACTTTCTTACTTGCAAAGTTGCTTGCCAGCATCAGGATCATACCTA
This sequence comes from uncultured Lachnospiraceae bacterium, assembly GCA_902787595.1. Next base: position 44,691 of record CADAHD010000001.1, on the reverse strand, counting down.
CCACCGATTTGAACAATCCGACTGCTGTAGAGTATCCGTAATCAGGTAACATGGTAAGGAACGTCTTATCATACACATAGGTGGAAATAACCTGTGCTACATTCAATACCCGGCTGTTGTATAATACGAATACGGGTTCAAAAATATTAAGCACCTTTGCTATGTTCAGGATCAGCACTATAATGATCGTATTGGACAGAGCCGGAAGGGTGATATATCTTATCTTCTGCAGACGGGTCGCACCATCTATCTCTGCCGCCTCATAAAGCTCGGGATTTATACCTGAAAGTGTAGCAAAGAATATGACCGTTCCCCATCCTGTTTCCTTCCAGAGATTGATGATGTAGAACACAGGCCGCCACATCAACGGTTCATGCAGGAAGTCTATACTCTTATCGATCCATCCCCAACTCTTCAGTGTTTCATTTATCATACCCGTTGAGGATGTAGACAGGAACAATGTAAATATAGCCGCTACAACAGCGTATGACATAAAGTGAGGCAGATATATTACCGTCTGAATAAATTTTTTGCATATCAGGCTGGTCATTTCATTCAGAAAGATCGATATCAGTACTGCCACAAATGTATTCAATAATAATTTTACAATCGAAATGATCAGTGTATTTCCAAAAGCGATCCAGAAATCCTTTTCCTTGAACATGGTTGCAAAGTGCTGCAGACCCACCCAATGTATATCACGTCCCTTATATACGAAAAAGGAATATCTGACACCCAGCATAGGCCAATAATACATGATCAGAACAAATATCAACACAGGGAGAAACATCAGATAAAATCCCCGGTTTTGCCAGATTCGTAATCCAAGAGGTTTCTTACGTTTCTTTATGGTAGATCCATTTTTATCACCCATCTTAGCTATTTCCTTTCGTAAGTCTTTTGTTGATACTTTCCAACAAATGCTTCCTGTTAAAAATATCCCCGCCTGCCGCAAGAACTTACGGCAGGGGGAATTCGTTACTTCTTACAGATTATTCCGCGCTGTTAAGTTCCTCGAGAATCTTGTCCACAACTTCTCCGTACTCTGCCTGATATTCTGCAATAGCCTCTTCTGCAGTCTTCTTGCCGTTAACAACCTCATTCATAAGAGTTGTCTTTTTGGTAACAAGATCTGCCTGCTTGTCAGTAAGTGTTTTGGATGAAGGCGCTACAGGAGCGTCTACACAGTTTCTTATAAAGAACTGATTACCCTTTGTAACAAGAGGATCGTCATCTACGAATCCGTTTGTAAGAGGTGCGATAACCAGGACTGAATCCAGATGGTTCTTCTTCCAGATGGAGTTAGGATCATTAGGGCTGGGAAGCAGATGGAACTCTCCCTCTTCGTAGTTGTACTCTTTCTTCTTCTCAGGATCATCGGGATTGGTCACAAAAGATTCTGCCTTGGTATCCCAGTGAACACCCTTTGCACCGTATGTCCATAAGGTCTGTACCTCATCACCATCCAGCATGGTCTCGAAGAGTGCGTCGAAGATAGCCTGCTCACGAAGATCATTGTCATCACCGTCATCTGTGATTACCCAAACAGGTGCTTCGCGGTTGATATATCCGCCCCATGTATCCTTGATCTCCTTGATGGGAGGAAGCTGAAGCAGTCTGTCATCACCCAGATCGCTGTCAACATCGTTCTTATCCATATTATTGGTCAGAGTACGAAGCCATGTACCTGCCCAATATGTAAATACCATTTCGGAAGTGCTCTGATCATTGGAGAAGAATTTCTCACGTGCCTGCTTTGTTCCGAATTCCTCAGTATCAGGATCGATCAGGCCGTCAGCTGCTGCCGTCTGCAGTCTTTTAAGTGCATCAATAGTAGCCTGCTCCTGGAAACCATCAACCCACTTGCCATCCTTCTGATAAAATGAGGGATATGCACCCTGCCAGAACTCAGGCATATAGTTGATAAAAGGAGCCTCATCCAGCTTACCATAACCTGCAGCTACAACACCATAAGTCTTTCCATCGCTGAAGAATTTAAGCATGTCGTAGTATTTATCAAATGTATCAACATCCTCGATCGTGTTGATGCCATCCGTAGCTTCAGCATATTTTGCGAACCATGAAGCCTTTACATATGTTACACAGCCGTTACCATATGTAGGTGCAAAACCATACTGCTTGCCATCGCTTGTACGGATACCCAGATTAACCTCGGGCAGGGTCACGCGCGACTGAAAATCAGCATTGTCATATGCCTTTGCCAGATCCCACAGATAACCGGTGGTCTGATACTGGCGGAACATAGATGCGCTCATGATCATTGCATCCGGGAAAGATCCGTCACCCGGCTCGCCGGTAGTAAGCAGACGGGATACAGTAGCAGGATATTCGGAGTGATCCAGCTGATTGATATGAAGCTTAACTTCATGTCCGAGCTTCTTACCTACTGCCTCTTCCCACTGTGCCACGAACTCTGCCTGACCATTGTCAGCCGTCGCTGTAAGAGTACCGTCAACTACGATGTAGAGATCCTTAACTTCGTAGGTAACATCACCCTGATCATCAACCTTCACTTCGCCGGTAGCAGTATCCTTTACTTCAATCTGCTGAGTGTTGCCTTCTTCATCCTTTACCTCAACGGTAGTGGATCCGGTTCCTGTTTCGCCTCCGGTACAAGCTGTCATTGAGCTTACTACCAGAACTGAGCTTAGTAAGATAGATACTATTCTCTTTTTCATGTTTTCCTCCTTGTCACTTTGTTATTTGTTATCTTGGTTACAGGTTTGTAAAAAAAATGTAAGCGCTTTCACTTGTGTTCAATTTAACATACTTTGCCGATCCTTGCAACAAAAAAAACATACAATTCTAAATTAATTTTTTAGTTAAAAAGCATTACGAAACCATCACATGAAAGAAACCGTACTTAACACCAACCCACCGTCCGGCAACCGCCGGAATGTTAATACAAGGCCTGTGATCGCTGTATTTAAGAGGCTTTTGAGTCACGCCTCCTACTGTTATGATGATACTCTCCTGCGGATGAAGTATTATCTCGTTATCTCCCCCGATGTATTCCGGTTTGGCTGAGATTGCCGTAACATCATTGGACGGAGAAAAGACCAGAGTAAAATATACATGTGCCGGATCTTTAAGTTCTATCTCTGTTACATCCTTTTGCTCCTTTGCATAAACCGCTCCCCTGTCAAAGAACTGCTGCCCCCTGATCAGCACGAGGTAATATGAATCTCTCTCGCGCTTTATTGCTGCTCCGGCATATATACAGCCCATACTCACCATCCCTGCCATTGCTCCGTCTCTGAGCCCGCTCAGATCCAATTCTGCCTCTGCACAAAGCTCCGGAGCTTCTACACGACGAAGCAAAAGATTCGGATAGTCACACAAAGGACGCTGCTCTGAAACCTTTACAGCATTAAGTACGGGCACCGCGCAGGCTTCATCTTCACCCTTACCGCTTTTTCCCTTTATGACAGTCAGATGCTTCACTCTAATACTGTCGGTGATCGATCCGCTTTTCTTTGCTATCCAGCTGTCTTCGGGATTTGCATTCCACTGCCAGGGCGGGATCTCTCCATGCAGCTTTTCATCACATCCGTGTCCATTATTATCATTATCTTTGACAGCGCCACGACAAAGCGGGATCTCCCACTCTGCCACCGGCTCTCCAACATTTTTATCATTCCCTGACGGTTTTCCGATCACAGGCCAGTCATCATCCGTCCATTGCATTGGTTGCAAATGTGTGATCCTTCCGGCTGCAAATACATCCTGAAAATGAAGAAACCAGTCGCTGTGCCTTCCCCGGGTATCAATTGCATCAACCCATGCACCCTGATGCGGGCCGTTAACACCCGTACTGCCCTGCCGCATAACGGTACGCGCCTCATACGGTCCGTATATATTCCGGGAACGCAGCACTATCTGCCATCCTGTTTTTACACCTCCCGCAGGAGCAAAGATATAATAATACCCGTTTCTCTTGTACATTTTAGGGCCTTCTGTAGTTACATTTCCGTCAGCAGTCCCATCATAGATCTTTACAGGCTCCGATATAAGCCTCATTCCATCCGCAGACATCCCGGACAGCCACAGAACACTTTTATATCCTATACGCGACTTTGCCACACCGTTCACAAGATAAGCATTTCCGTCTTCATCCCAGAAAGGACATGGATCAATAAAACCCGCACCGTCATACAGCTTCACGCACTCACTCCATTCGCCGGCGGGATCTTTAGCCGTGATCATGTATATACCTTCGTCCGGCATAGGAAAACAGATATAGAAAAGCCCTTCGTGATAACGTATCGCCGGTGCCCATACACCGCATCCGTGCATGGGTTCGCGATAACGAAACTCCGGGATCTTCTTTAAAGCGTAGTTTATCAGCTTCCAATGCACCAGATCACGCGAATGCAGAACAGGAAGTCCCGGTACATTGGAAAATGAAGATGCTGTCATATAATAATCATCCCCGACACGTATTGCATCCGGATCGGAATAATCGGCGTATATGATCGGATTGCTGTATTTCCTGTTTATCTTATCCATTGTCTTTTCCACTCCTTTCGTGTAGTATTATTGATAAAGCGCATCCTCAGGAGGTATCGTATGCATAAATTCTCAACCGTACAATTCCCATTCCCGCTGCACAGTATAATGATCTGGCATAAAGGGCAGATCCTGCAGGAAGAGTATTATGCTCCCTTTGAAAGAGGTACGCATCACCGTATGTTTTCCATTACTAAAAGTTATACTTCCCTCGCTATAGGTGCTCTGATCGCGGAGGGACAGCTGCAGCTTTCGGACCGTATCTGCACGCTTTTTCCCGAGTATACTCCAGCTGATGCTCATCCATATCTCACAGAAATGACTATCGAAGATATGCTCGGCATGCGCACCTGTCATCGATCAACAACATATAAACTTGATTCCGATTCTCACTGGGTACGCTCCTTTTTTGCCACAACGCCCGATCATCATCCCGGACGCATATTTAAATACGACACCTCATCCGCCCACACTTTGGCCGCTCTTGTAAAAAAAATAAGCGGCAAAGGTATTCTTGACTATCTACGCAGCGTATGTCTGGACCGTATAGGCTTTAGTGCAGATACCCACGTACTGACAGATCCCTTCGGCTGCGAGATCGGCGGTTCCGGACTGATAGCTACAGTAGATGATCTGCTTAATACCGCTAAACTGGTATTAAGTCTTTACCGCAATACCTGGGAGCAGGACTATCCCTATCTTATCGGCTCTGCAGACACTGTCTATAACCATGCATTCTGGAAACGATACGCAGACTATATACATTCTGCTCTTTCTTATCATAGCCCTACCCTTCACGAGGGAAAAACCGTAGATGAATGCCGGGGATACGGATGGCAGTTTTGGATGCTTCGCAACGGCGGAGTAATGATGTACGGAATGGGCGGTCAGTATGTGGTTCTCTATCCCGATGAAGAACTGATATTTATCACTACCGCAGATAGCCAGATGATTCAAGGCGGTTCCCAGATGATACTCGATGAGATCCGCAATACCGCTTTATCGATTGCTCCCCGTCTTTCCGGATATGGTCATACGGATAAGCCCGCTCTTAACGAAACACTTTTCGGCTCCTGGAAATCCGCATCGGATAAATCTGCCTTCTCTTTTATGTCCTTAACCGACAGCTCACTTACACTTAAGGCTCAGGATAAGGAATTTGTATTTCCGTATAGCTTAACGGAAGATATTAAAAGTCGTGAAAAAGTATATGACCAGACAGTTTATACCCGCGCTTTTCCTCAGCCCGACGGAAGCCTCTATCTGCGTATAGCGATCTTAGATGATTATGTGGGATCCATCCATATTCTTATTAATGCCGCTAAAGATAATGCCACTCTGTATCTTCGCAAGATAGAAGAAAGCCTGTACAGCGAATTCAACGGCTTTTTTGAGCTGAGCCGCCGGTCTTTTCCGCTCAATTCCCGCTCTCCAAAAACTGTATAAAACGGAGTGCCATTTCCGTATGCGCCGCACCAATGACAAAACCTGCATATATTGATGGACTGCCCTTACCATCGTATACATAATTCTCTTTCAGCAAAACAGCATCATCCATGCATATCCCTACGGGCTTCTTATCAATATACAACACGCGTCCTGCATCTTCATATTGTTTTAACCGTTCACTATCCATCACCTGATCCAGCCCGACAATATATTCCTGCATAGCATATTTCATAAATACATCTTCTCCCGTTATCATCATATCCATGGATCCGGTCATTGCCAGTGTCGCCAGCTTCTGCTCATCCTCATAGCTGTACTTCATTATCTCGGAAAGAGAAGGATCATCTGCATTTTCCTGCTCCATGTCATCTTCTCTCATTCCTGCCACTATGGATTCGGAAGTATCTATAGTGATCTTTGAATGCCTGATATCATCCAGTGCCAGCTCCGAAAACGCCTTTTCGACCCTGTTCTCCGCACTGTCCAACGGGGCAAAATTAACCAGGCTGACATACAGGACATCCTCTTTTTGCGATAATACAGAGTATAAAAAAGCTATGCTGACTGTCATGACAGCCAATCCTATCAGCGTCCATACCAGATAATAATCTGTAAAATACTTCCATTTTTCCTTAGCCGACGCGGTCCTGATCTTTTCACGCTTCTCACGAAATTCATCCATCACCGCCATTTCTCATTCCTCCCTGTTCGTTATCAGGCATACGCTGTCTTCCGAAAACACAAAATCTGTCCTTATACCCGGTACACCCGCCCCGGCAAACGGCAAAACGAAAAAAGTTATGTCGTTTACCGTATTATAATACATCTGCCTGCTTTCTGCCTCTTTCTTGCCTGCAAAGATTGCATCACTCAAACACTTATGATATGATTTTATAACTTAGTATTCAAAATTACTAATATTTGATCAATATTTGGGGAGAACCCGGTTATGAGTTATATGGCTCCACCTGATGCGCTTACAATTGAAAGCTGTCAAGCTATGCTGCAACTTTTTACTGATATTTTCTACGAATATATTCCTAAGGATGACAGTATCACATTATACAATACCGGCGACAGTCTGCTTAAAGAAGGAACCGTTGAATTGTCAGAATTCATTAAGAACCTGCGCTGTGCGGACTGTCCTGAGGTTTTGTCGGAACTCGGGCAGTTTACGGAGAATCTCCGAAAGTGTTCCGGGCATTTTTCTGTTCTGATCCATCATGATCTTCTTTTTGACAGCAGTGACTCGCTAACCTTGATCCGGGGCAAAAAAGTCACCTGCAGTAACGGCCGTGACTCAATGATAGGCCTTATACGTCTGCAGCGTACCTCCGATATCAATTACAAAGGCAATCTGAATTATGATCCCCTCACAGGTGCTGTCACAAAAGATGACATCACAAAACTTGCCATCGATTATATCAATAATCTGCATGCTGGCAACACCACCATAGCCATCCTTGATATAGATTACTTTAAACATGTCAACGATACTTACGGACATATGTACGGCGATCACGTCCTTCAGACAATAGCCGGCATCGCAAAAAATGAAGTAGGTAAGAGCGGAATCATCGGAAGGATCGGCGGCGATGAGTTCCTTATCATATTCTACAATACTTCCGAAAAGGATCATCTGCGCGACTATTTAACCGGTATCCGAAAAAAAGTTATGGATGCTTTCCCTGGAAAAGGTCCTCAGCATGATAAAGCCATATCTGTTTCCATCGGTACGGCAACCTATCCCGATCATGCAGATAACTATAACGACCTCTTTACACTGGCAGATTATTCTTTATATCTTGCAAAGGAAAAAGGACGTAACCGTTATATCATGTATACACCGGAAAAACATGCGCCTCTTGAACATGTGCGCGAATACCTGAAAAATGGCAACGTCGGAAATATAGTTAACGGGCACGATGACCTGCCTCTGGGCGATGTTCTTATTCAGATGCAGTTTATGATCCGTGACGGACAGCATCCTGAACTGTCATCTCTTCTATCTGAATTTGCCAGACGTTCCCGCATCCCTCTTCTGCTCATCTATCGTGACGAACCGCGTGAACTCATTTTCAGTACCGGTCCGCAGGCAGACACCCCCGATGCGCAGATCTGTGAGATCATCCGATATCTTTCTCCTGAAGACTACTCTTCCCGTCGTAACAGATCCGGCCTGATACTGTGCAACAATACTAACCATCTTTCGGAAGAAATCTCGGAGATAAAGGAACGGCTTCTGGCACTTAAAGCTTTATCTTTTATATTAATACCCTATACCGATGCTGAAGGAAATAAGGTAGTTCTTGCATTTCTTTCGCTGCAAAAGAATCTTGTATGGAATCAGGATCATTTCATGCATTACAGTCTGTTCACGGACATGATCTCCACATATCCCGTAACAGATCTACTGAATTGATCTTTACACCGTTTATCAGGCTGTAAATCTCACCCAGCAGGGGCGTTTTGTGTTTTCCGCTCCGGGTCCTGTCGAATGCAGCTCTTCAAATACCACGGTCCCGCCTTCCCCTCTTCCGTTCCAGTCAGCAAACCCTTCCGGATGGATATGTCTGTCGATATAGCAGTTCTCCAGACGTATTCTGGCAAACTCACGCCACGGCCGCCCTATATAGCAGCTTGCCTGTGGTATTTCTTCCGTACATAGAAAACGGCAGTTACGCGCAACAAATCCTGTTTCAACATCCTTAGGTGTACATGGCGCAAAAACATATCCCGGCTCTACACTAACAAAATCACAGTCATCAAAATATGCCGTCGCACCCCCAAAAATAAAATCCACACCACCCTCGATCCTGCATTTCTTAAAATAAAAGGTGCGGGGAGTACGCGGTGTAAACTGCTTGGGCCCCAGAAAACCATCCTTCTGCACTTCTTTAGGCGGCAGTGGTGCCAAAAAAAGCGTGTCCTGATGACCTGTCAGAATACAATCCTCCAATGTGATATCGTCTCCATCAAGATATAATGCGATAGCCTGTCCTGCTTCCTTTCCCGGACCTGCCGTATTTTCAAATCTGCAATTCTTAAAGCTTACCCTGTCTCCATCAACAAGAACCGTCGCAGTTCTGAATGTATGATATGGTCTGCCGTCCGGATGTATAGCCAGCGCGCCTGTAGCTCCGCTGTATGTCTGTCCCTCTATAGAAATATCAGATCCTATTATTGAATATGACATTTGATCATCCTCCGATACTTTCCTGTTCTGTCACACATAAAAAAAAGACAACGATACTCCGTATATCAGGAAACCGTCAGAAGCCACAGCGTCTGCTTAACCAGTTATGTACCAGCTTAAGCCATGGCTGCGCGTTTTTCTCTACCTCATCTCCTTCACGCGTGGTAAGGAGATTTCCCAGAGATAATCCATGACGTCCATGTTCAAACAGATGATACTCTACCGGAATGCCTGCCTCTATCAGAGCCTGTACATACAGAAGAGAATTCTGTACCGGCACGGATGCATCATCCGTAGTATGCCAGATAAAGGTTTCAGGTACTGCATCGCTTACTCTTTTCTCCAACGACAGTTCTTCTTTTTTTTCCTCATATTCATCCGCCAGTAAAGCCCGGAAAGATCCATTATGTGCAAACTCACCTGTTTTGATCACAGGATAACAGAGTATCTGTCCCGCAGGCTTTAACTGTTCTATGCTGCATGACAAACTATTGCTTAAAAACCCTTCTTTCCAGAAACTGCTGAAACTGCACACCAGATGAGCCCCGGCCGAAAAACCAAGAAGATACAGCTGATCTCTGTCAACCTGCCACTCAGATGCATGAACATGTATCTCTCTGACCAGTGCTGCCAATTCCGTCAATGCCGTAGGATAAACCGCAGGGCTGCATGAATAACGCAGCACTGCGGCGTGATACCCCATAGCCAGAAATTGTAATGCTACGATCTCCGCTTCGCGATCGGATGTAAACTCATAACCACCGCCGGGACAGATAACGATCACCGGACGGCTGTGTATGGGTACATTCTTTATATCTTCCTGTCCGTAGAAATATGCCTTTGTCTCCGGAAGGGAATCCTTATTTTTTACATCGATCTGAAAGAAACGCATCGCTCTTCTCCTGTGTTTACGCCTTTAATTCCTTCACAAGAGCGATCAGTTCCTCATCCTTTGCATCCGCAAAGAAAAGCTCATCAAACTTCTCACCTGACAGCGCCCCTTTTACAAGGTCGCGGTCAAGGTTCTTTAATATCTCAGGTAATGGTTTAAAAGCCTGCTCACGCACACCGTCGAGTATTTTCTTGTTTCTCTGCTCAGGTACTGCGCGCTCCCTGGGATATCCGCCCCCAAAAGGCTCCGAAAACAGTTTTTCAAAAATATATTCAAGATTCAGATCCCCGCCCCAGCCAAAACCAAGGGCAAAAGGTATGGAAACAGCATTACCGTCATTGATCTGTGCAAAGGTATATGCATCAAGAGGACTTGCAACATGTCCGCATATAACTCCCGGAAAGGAATTGAGTGCGAGCATTGCTCCTTCTCCGGTTCCGCAGCCGGTAACCACAAAATCTGCTGCTCCCGAATTTATCAGTAAGGCAGCCAGTATCCCATTCTGCACATATGTTAACTGTGCGGCATCATCAGCACCGTACATGCCGTAATTTCGTACTTCATATCCTTTTGTATCCGCCACTTTTTTTAACGCGTTGAATATGATCTCATTTTTTGCTGCCTGTGAATTCTCATTGATCAATGCTATCTTCATACCTTTTCTCCGTTTCTTCAGTCATTTACCTTTACATCTGCCTGACGCTCTTCCTCTGCAGCAAATTTTGACTCGTCCAGGTTACTGGGATCCTGTCCGATATATGCAGATATACCGCCGTCAATATACACAACCTGTCCATTGATAAAATCCGATGCAGGTGAAGCAAGGAACACTGCAAGTCCCATAAGATCCTCTGTATGTCCCCAACGCTGAGCAGGAGTCTTGGAACGGATAAAACGATCGAAAGGATGCATGGAACCGTCGGCCTGCTTTTCACGTAACGGAGCAGTCTGTGGTGTTGCTATATAACCGGGACCTATTGCATTACACTGAATATTGTACTGACCATATTCAGAGCATATATTTCTCGTCAGCATCTTCAATCCACCCTTGGCAGCCGCATAAGCGGAAACCGTTTCACGCCCGAACTCACTCATCATAGAGCATGCATTGATGATCTTGCCTGCACCCTTTTTGATCATCGCCGGAAGGACAGCCTTAGAACAGATAAAAGGTCCCGTAAGGTCTACATTGATAACCGCATTCCAGTCTCCAAGACTCATCTCAGTCATGGGTATACGCTTGATGATACCTGCGTTATTTACAAGGATATCAATATCTCCGACCTTCTCTGAGACTTCTTTTACAAAAGCCACAACCTGATCCTCTTTTGTAACATCACACACTTTACCGAAAGCCTTGATGCCAAGCTTCTCGTACTCCGCAATACCGCGGTCTACGAGTTCCTGATTGATATCGTTAAAAACGATTTTAGCTCCTACCTCAGCATATGCCGTTGCATATGCAAGTCCCAAACCATATGAAGCTCCTGTTATCCATGCCACTTTGCCGTCCAGTCTGAACTTATCGATTATACCTGCCATTTTTAATTACCTCCTATAATTTAATTTATAAAATATCCTGATTACGAACATTATCCATGTCATCGAAATCCTGATTCTCTCCGACCATTCCCCAGATAAAGGTATAATTTCGTGAACCGGCTCCCGAATGTATAGACCAACTGGGTGATATCACCGCCTGCTCATTTCTCATCACGATATGACGGGTTTCCTGAGGCTCACCCATATAGTGCATAACAAACGCATCTTCCGGAAGGTCAAAATACAGATACACTTCCATTCTGCGGTCATGTGTATGACATGGCATCGTATTCCATACGCTGCCGGGTTCCAGCTGTGTCATACCCATTTCCAATTGACAGCTCTCTACCTGCCCGGGAAGTATATACTTGTTGATCGTTCTTTTATTTGCATCTTCCACACTCCCCAAATGCTTTTTGTTCTCTTCTTTGATCACCACTTCACCTTCACCTGCAGTACCCTCGCGCTTGATGAGTACCGTAGGATATGCCGTATGCGCCGGTGCAGAATTGATATAAAACTTTGCCGGATCGGATGCATCCTTGCTTTCAAAAACTATATCCTTTGCACCCATACCTATATACATCCCGTTGCGGCTTATTACTTCATATTTTCTGCCATCGATCGTGATCACGCCGTCGCCTCCGATATTGATAACTCCCATTTCACGTCTTTCAAGAAAATATGAGGCACGTAATTCATCACCCGCTTCAAGCTTCAAAGCCTTATTTACCGGTGTAGCAGCGCCTGTTATAATGCGGTCGATATGACTGTATACAAGATATATCTCATCTTCGTAAAAAACCTTTTCTATCAGGAACTCCTCCCTGAGGCGTCTGGTATCATAATATTTTACATCTTTCGGTGACGCCGCTGTTCTCAATTCCATTATCGTATACCTCCTATTGTTGTCATGTTAACGCTGCAGTAATGATCGCCATGGAATATACCTCCAGAGCGTTGCATCCGCGTGAAAGATCATTGATCTGTGCATTCAGACCAAGCAATATCGGACCGTATGCCTCAAAGTTACCCATACGCTGAGCGATCTTATACCCCAGGTTACCGGCATTGATATCAGGGAAAATAAATGTATTTGCATAACCGGCTACTTTTGATCCGGGTGCCTTCTGACGTGCAACACGGGGTGAAACCGCTGTATCAAACTGAAACTCTCCGTCGATCGGTACATCGGGATATTCTTCCTGCGCCTTTAATGTCGCATTACGCATCTTGTCTACGGAATCGCCTTTGCCGGATCCGTGTGATGAATAACTCAGGAATGCTACCTTAGGATCTATCCCGAATATCTTTGCGCACTTTATCGTCTCACCGCAGATCTCCACCAGCTCATCCTCAGATGGCTGGATATTGATCGCGCAGTCTGCCATTGCCAGTACCTCATTTTCACCGGTAGCACCGGGACGTACCAGTATAAAGCAGGAACTTACTATCGAATTCCCGGGCTTCGTTTTTATTATCTGAAGTGCGGGACGTACGGTATCTGCTGTTGAATAGGTGGCACCGCCAAGCAGGCAGTCTGCAATCCCCATCTTTACAAGCATAGTACCGAAATAGTTACGCTGCTGCATCATCTTCTCGGCTTTTTCCAGAGTCATGCCCTTTTCCCTGCGTATCTCATAGAACTCCTGTATCACTTCATCCAGCCTGTCATAATTGAGCGGATTTATTATCTGTGCTCCGCGGATATTATAACCTGCCTCCTCTGCAGCATTTGAGACCTTCTGCTCATCACCCAGCAAAATAGGTGTAAGGAAGTTGCTGGCCAACAGGCGGGATGCCGCCTCCAGGATACGCGGATCTTCACCCTCCGTAAGGACAATCTTCTTAGGGTCTTCTTTTAACTTCTGAATCATTGCTCCAAAACCAAACAATTGTTCATCCTCCTGAATTCATCTCATCAGTTTTTTATAAAACTACTCCGTCTTTGAAAATTGATATCTCACGGATTCCATGCTCCTCTGTTTTAGTAAGCTTTCCGCTCGCAATCTCCATAACAAAATCCAGCAGACGGCTGCCGGCATCATCAGGATCTTCTCCCTGTGCAATACTTCCGGCGTTAAAATCTATCCAGCTCTTCTTCTTTTCATAAAGCGCTGTATTGGTTGATATTTTTACAGTCGGTGCAGGTGCTCCGAAAGGTGTTCCGCGCCCTGTTGTAAACAGTATAAGATGCGCTCCCGCAGCAGTCAGATCTGTCGCACTCACCAGATCATTTCCGGGTCCGCTCAGTATATTAAGACCCTTTTTTGTAACAGGTTCCGCGTATTTTAATACATCTACGATCTGGGCACTGCCTCCTTTCTGTACACAGCCACAGGACTTATCCTCCAGTGTTGTTATCCCGCCCTCTTTATTTCCCGGGCTTGGATTCTCATATACTACCTGACCGTGACTTACAAAGTATTCTTTGAAGTCATTTACCATTGCTACTGCCTTATCAAACACATCCTGATCCCTGCAACGCGAAAACAGGATATTTTCAGCTCCAAACATTTCCGGAACCTCTGTAAGCACTGTGGATCCTCCAAGCGCGATCAACATGTCAGAAAACCTTCCTACGGCAGGATTAGCCGTAATACCCGAAAGCCCGTCACTGCCACCGCACTTCATGCCTACCACAAGTTCGCTGGCAGGTATATCCTCTCTGCTGTACCTTCCTACGCTTTCAGCCAGTTCACGGATCAGTCCGACACCTGCTTCCACGTCATCCTCCACATCCTGACATGTCAGGAATTTCACCCGTTCGGGATCGTAATCCCCAAGCTCCTCTAAAAACATGGGCAGCGTAAGATTCTCACAGCCAAGACTTAAGCACAGCACACCGCCCGCATTGGGATGACGGACCAACGACGCAAGTAACTTCTTAGTCTGTTTTAAGTCATCCCCCAGCTGCGAACAGCCGAAAGGATGCGGAAAATAATATATTCCTTCTACCGTACCCTTAACAAGCTCTTTTGTCTGCTCGGTTATCTGCTTCGCGATCCCGTTGACACAGCCGACTATCGGGATTATCCATATTTCATTACGTATTGCCGCACGGCCGTCTTTACGCCTGTAACCACTGAATGTACGGGCTGCTACTTCAGGCAGATCATATACTTTATGATCATAAACATATTCTCCGTCTTCTTTAAGCTGTGTTTTGACGTTATGTGTATGTACCCAGCTTCCTGCCTTAATATCGTCGACAGCCACTGCTATGCTATTTCCGTATTTTACGACCGGTTCACCCTTCATGATATCGCATATAGCGATCTTATGCCCTCGACGAACAGGTTCTGTTATCGTAATATCTTTATTACCGGCCGTTATGTGGCTCCCCTGCGTTATATCCTCAAGTGCTACAACCACATTGTCTGATGGATGTATTCTGATGGTCTGCATTTCACAACTCCTTATAGAATGATAAAGCTTTATCCTGGCGCAAAAGACAGTTCTCTTTTCGTTTTAATACCTGCTTTTCTTTATTAAAGTACGCTCTTGTATGCGGCCTCTGCGCCTTCTTCACGTATCTTCTTCAGATCTGCGATCACTGTATCATACAGATCTCCTATTTTTGTAAGATCCTGATCCCACATCTTTTCATTTGAAAGCACATCCCTTACCAGAGTCTCATCATCGACATTTTTGTGCTCATAATAGAAATCAAGCACCCATGGATCGTCCTGGATCTTATATTCATTACCCTTAGGACGAACACAGATCAGGCCGTCTGCTGTCCTTTCCTTTATCCCCGTAGAATAAAAGGCTATATAAGCCGCAAGGCTCATTGTCAGCGCCGAAGGAAGCTTTCCGAATTTCTCAATATATTCAAGAAATGACGGTAAATTACGTGCTTTCCACTTAGAAGTAGAATTAAGTGATATACTCATCAACTCATGATTAACAAACGGATTATTGAAGCGATCGGTAACAGCAGCCGCAAAGTTTTCGCTATCCTGCTTATCCAGCGGAAGTACCGGGATCACCTCTTCGAAGAGCATCTTGTTCATGAAGCCCCTGATAGTTTCATTGTGCATACAGTCACGAACGATATCCTGTCCTGCAAGATATGCGCCGAGGACAAAACCGGTATGCGCACCATTCAATATACGTACCTTACGCTTCTTGTAGGGAGTGACATCCGGAACCACATGCACATTGACGCCGGCTTTTTTGAACGGCAGTTTATCTTCCAGCCATTCGGGTCCCTCTATATACCATACTCCAAATACTTCTCCCACATCCAAAAGCAGATCTTCATATCCGTTTGCTTTCTCAAGCGCAGCAACTTCCTGGGGATCGCGAATACGTCCGGGTACTATCCTGTCAACAAGCGTCGAACAGAACAGGCATTCCTCACTGATCCATTTACTGAATTCTTCACCCCATCCCCAGTCGTCGATATGCTTTAATATTATCTTCTGTAATTCTTTACCGTTGTTATCTATAAGCTCGCAGGAAAGAACAACCAGTCCACCTTTGCCTGCGAGAAAACGCTCATGAAGAAGTACAGCAAGCTTTGCAGGAAAAGATGCAGGAGGTTCCTGATCAGGTTTTGACTCAGGATCATATACAATCCCCGCTTCTGTGGTGTTACTTGATACATATTCCAGATCATCGCTTTTTGCGATATCCTTAATCTCTTCCCAATTGTTGAAAGGACTATAACATCTGTCTACTACCGAGATCACACGCTTGCGGTCAACTTTTTCTCCCTTTTCCGTACCACGAAGGTAAAGCGTATATAATCCATCCTGCTCGTTTATCAACTCTGAAAGTCCCTGGGCGATCGGCTGCAGAAGCGCAACTTTACCGTTCCAGTTTGCTTTTTCATTTGATACATCAAAAAAGTAATCAACAAATGCGCGAAGGAAATTACCCTCGCCGAATTGAAGCATCTTAACCGGTGCATTTTTTAATATATACCCGTCGTATCCGGATTTTTCCAATACTTCATAGTTCAGCTTTGCCATGTTATTTCTCCTTTTTCTTTTTAACCAAACTGTTTGTCTGATGATATATAGTAAGCGCAATTACTTATTGCGCTTACTATAACAGTCATTTTATATCCCAAAATAGCGCTTTGCGTTATGGTACGAGATTCCTTCTACTATCTTCCTGAGGCTTTTTTCATTATTGGGATATTCGCCGTCTTCTACCCATTTCCCTATCAGATTGCATGCAATACGCCTGAAATAATCATGTCTGGTGTATGATAAGAATGAACGTGAATCTGTAAGCATTCCGACAAAATTACCAAGCAGCCCCAGATTACCGAGTGCACGCATCTGCTCTTCCATGCCGTCGCGTGTATCCAGGAACCACCATGCTGCACCAAGCTGCATTTTCCCGGGCACCTCATCCGACTGAAAAGCTCCAAGACAGGTCGCGATCTGATTAAAATCATTGTGATCAAGCGAAAATACTATAGTCTTTGGAAGCTCACCCGTTTTATCAAGAGCGGAGAAAAACTTTGCAAGTTCATCACCGCAGCTGCTCTTAGCGATCATGTCAAATCCCGTATCGGGACCTTCTTTCTCAAACATGCGCTCGTTGACATTACGCGTACAGGAGTAATGTATCTCCATAACTATATTTTCTTTGTGGTACTTACGCGCCAGTGAAAGGAGCAGCTTGGTCTGATAGATCTCAGCCTCTTCCCTTGAAACGGGCTCTCCCCTCATAGCCTTGTTAAATGCTGCGTCTGCCTGCGCATCAGTGCCCTCTCTGAACATCACATAATCGATACCGTGATCAGAAGCCCTGCAGCCTCGAGCCTTAAAATAATCCAAACGCTCATTTAATGCGTCACATACTTCCTGCGTTGAATTGAGACTATCCTTACCTGTACATTTTGCCAGCTTCCCGATATAATCAGCAAATCCGGCTTTTGATATATTTATGGCTTTGTCAGGACGATATGATGGACACACCATAAATCCAAGATCCTCTTTTGCAAGCTTCTCATGCCATTCCAGGGTATCGATAGGATCGTCAGTCGTACCGACATAACTTACATTTGACTTCCGGATGATACCGCGAACAGACAACTCAGGATCTTTCTGAAGAAGCTCTGATGTTTTGTCCCAAATCTCTCTGGCATTCTCCTCACATAAAGCCTCGTTGATACCAAAATACTTTTTGAGTTCAAGATTGGACCAATGATACATCGGATTGCCAATAGCCATTTCCAAAGCTTTTGCAAATTCGAGGAACTTTTCAAAAGCATCCGCATCTCCGGTTATCTTATTCTCAGCCACCCCGTTGGAACGCATAACACGCCACTTATAATGATCTCCGAAATAGCTCCCATCCGGATTCCTTCCTCCGAGCCATATCTCCGCAAGGTTATTATAACGGCGGTCCTCATAAATCTCCTGCGGAGAGATATGACAGTGATAATCGATTATCGGCAGCGTTTCAGCATAATCGTGAAACAAATGCCTGGCCGTCTCATTCTGCAACATAAAGTCCGCATCCATAAATGCCTTCATCTCAAGGCCTCCTCCCATATCATTTTCTTTTGATCCGTACTTGAATGTAAGCGCTTACACTATTGTTATAAACTTTTTCTCAGTCAAAGTCAACAGCTAATAACCGGCAGTTTATTTTTTGTTGATTATTACCGATTTATCCAACCTGTTTTGGTTGTTTTTGCAGACTTTGCAAAGTGTTTATGCCCTATTCTGTTATTGTAGTGTCTCTCTGGATCAATTCACAGGAAACCATGACTTTTCGTTCTACCTTAACATCATCATGGCTCAGAATATGAATGATACGATTTACGGTATCACGGCAGATCTCTTCTGTATGATTATCCACACTCGTTATCTCCGGTATACTGGTAACCGCGACTACCGAATTATTATAACCGATGATCTCGATATCATCGGGAATAGAAAGTTTTTTTGCAACTGCATATTTTACCGCACCTGCGGCAATAATATCGTTTACCGCAATGATACCGTCACAGTCGAAATCCTCTATGGACAACAACTGATCCCGCACACTATGGATACGATTCCCTACATAGATTATCCTGTTTTTACCGTTACTGATCTTTTTCTCACGCAGTGCGCATAAAAATCCTTTTTTCTTTTCATTTGCACTGTATGAATGTGAATCAGAGAGGAAATACAGATTTTTCCGTCCTCTTTCAAGCAAAGACATGGCAGCTGTATAAACGGCTTTCTCATCATCACATACCGACGCAAATATATTATCTCCTTTGACATTGCCGTTTATAATAAATACAGGTACCTGTTTTGCCGCTTCGCGTATATAATCTGTAACACTGTCATCCTTTCCGTTACCTGCATAAGTAGAACCAACGTAGATCAGTGCATCAATGTGTTTGGATAAGAGCATTTCCGTCTGCGCCTTTTTTCCTTCTGCATCAAAACCGCTGCAGCTTAACAGACAGTCATAATTATGCTGCGAAAGAAACCACTGCAGATACGCAACAGCATTTGCCATATATGTGTCATCTATCGTAGGAACAAGGATACCTATGGTATGCATTGTATTTAATCCCAGTCCCTGTGCAAAAATATTAGGCGTATAACCTACTTCTTCTATCACAGCATGAACATGTTTACGTGTTTTTTCAGATACCCTGTCTGATCCGTTAAGAACACGCGATACCGTAGCTATTGAAACCCCGGACATTTTAGCTATATCATATATTGTCATTATTACTCCTTTCTAATGTTCAGTCACGAATTCACTTGCGCATCCTTGCGGAGCGTTATAATATGCACAATCACTTATTACACTTATTATAAATATTGTCTAAACCTTTTCAATACGTATAGCACATACTTTGTACTCAGGAATGCGCGCATATTTATCCAAGGCCGCATTAGTCAGTATATTTGCATTTCCGTCAGGGAAATGGAATGGCATCCAGCTTTCTCTCGGTGACACCTTATCCCCGACACGTGCGGTCGTAATGATCGTACCGCGACGTGAGCTTGCACGCACCCTATCTCCATCTGCTATCCCCAGTCTGGCCGCATCTTCGGAATTTATCTCGATAAATGAATGCCCCTCTCTCTCCATCAGTCCGGGCGTCTTACCTGTCATAGCCCTGGTATTGTAATGATACAGGATACGGCCTGTCATCAATATAAACGGGTATTCATCATCCGGAAGCTCCGCACTCGGTATGTACTCTGCAGGATAAAACCATCCCAATCCTCTTGTAAACCCGCCTACATGCATGATAGGCGTACCGGGATGCTGTTTATCCGGACAAGGCCACTGCAGGCCTCCTGCGCGATCGAGGCGACGATGACTGATCCCTCCAAAACTGGGCGTCAGGGATGCTATCTCATCCATGATCTCTTCCGATGTCATTTGGGGCTGGGGATACCCCATACGGTTCATCAGATCTATAAAAATATCCGTGTCCAGTCGCATTTCACCTTCCAGTGTTACTGCCTTTCGCACTCTCTGCACACGGCGCTCGGTATTTGAGAAGGTCCCTTCCTTTTCGGCATAACTCGTACCAGGCAGTACCACATCTGCCAGCTGTGCGGTTTCAGTCATGAACAGATCATCTACAACCAGAAAATCCA
Organism: uncultured Lachnospiraceae bacterium; assembly: GCA_902787595.1. The sequence continues at coordinate 24,497 of CADAHD010000001.1, read as the reverse complement.
GACTTTCCAATGCCTTACGCACATGGTTCTGATCTGCATCTGTCACGATAGGATCCTCGCCAAAGATAAACAGGCCTCTCACTTCTTTTCGTATAGCCGCGCCAAAAACATCCGTTGCAAAAATACCCGGCTTTTTGTTCAGCTCTGTTCCCCAGGCTTTTTCGAATTTCTCCATAACGGCTTCATCCGTTACCTTCTGATATCCCGGGAAGTGCCCCGGCATTGCTCCCATATCGCAGGCTCCCTGTACATTGTTTTGTCCACGCAGGGGATTTACACCACAGCCGCTTCGTCCAAGTTTTCCGACCATCATTGCCATATTGGACATACTCATAACGCCCTCTGTACCTGTGGAATGCTCGGTTACACCAAGACAGTATATGATCGGAGCCTTTGCCGCCTTAGCGTACATACGTGCAGCTTCACGCAGGTGATCCGGATCGATATGGCAGATCTCACCAACCTTTTCGGGCGTATACTCCATAACTATACTTTTCAGCTCTTCAAAACCCTCGGTCCGCTCCTTTACAAATTTCTCATCAACATAACCCTCATTGATAAAAACATTCATCATGCCATTTGCAAATGCTACATTAGTACCGGGTTTAAGCTTCAGATGTACATCCGCCACCCGTGAAAGACCTATATTCCTTGGATCTACAACTATCAGTCTTGTTCCGCGCTTTACTGCCTGACGTATCTGCATTCCCACAACCGGGTGTGCCTCTTCCGGATTTGAACCGACCAGCATTATAACATCAACATCATTTGTGATATCTCCTATGGGATTTGTCATTGCACCCGATCCCAATGTCATGGCCAGACCGTGTACTGATGCTGAATGACATACGCGCGCACAGTTATCGACATTATTTGAGCCAAAAGCGCAACGCACCATTTTCTGAAGCATATATATATCTTCATTTGGAGATCTTGAACATGCAAACCCCGCCAGGGAATCGGGCCCATACTCTTTTTTGATATTAAGCATCTTCTGTGCAATAAGGTCCATCGCCTCATCCCAGCTTGCCCGTTCAAATTCACCCGTCTCCTTATTCTTTATAAGCGGATATTTAAGCCGCTCGGGTGAATGCACGAAATTAAACGATCCGAATCGCCCTTTTACACAAAGCATACCTTTATTTGACGGTCCGTCAGCAGGCTCTACATCCACTATCTGATTATTCCTGACTATCAGATAATACTGACATCCCGTAGCGCAGTGAGGACATGTTGTTAAAACTTTTTTTACCCTTCCCGGCTGATATTTTTTCTTATTCTTAGCGATCAGCGCACCGGTAGGACACGCTTCCGCACAATTTCCGCATGATTCACAGGCTGTAGATTTCCAGTCCGGTCCGAATGGCGTATCGATCAGTGTACGCATACCTATCTTACCGTTATGCAGCACCCCGTTTCCCGCCCGTTTATTACAGGTACTCACGCAGCGCTGACAGTTAACACAAAGCTCCGGATAATATGTAAGAAAAGGATTTTCTTTTTTTACAGGAAGCTTTACACCGCTGCTTGGATAAACCGAATTTGTGATCTCATACTCGTTTGCAAGATCCTGAAGACGGCACGCGCCGCTTTTAGCGCACGAAAAGCAGCGTATATCATGATTTGCCAGCAGCATGTTCAGTATCTGTTTACGGCTCTTTACCACGCGTTCGCTGGATGTATGTATCACCATTCCATCCTTGATACGTGTATTACAGGATGTGACCAGATGATCGCGTCCCTCAACCTCAACAACACACATCTTACACGCGCCTATTTCATTAATCTCCTTCAGATAACAGAGAGTAGGGATATGTATATCCAGTAACTCTGCTGCCTGAAGTATTGTAGTCTTTTCCTCAAAGGAATGAGATATCCCGTCTATAGTAACATTTAACATCATACCCGGCCTCCTTCCACCACGCCACAACCGAAATGATCACAGCGCAGACATTTACGGCATTCCTGCATTGCCTCATCATAAGTCATCCCGTTCTCCACAGGATCAAAATTCCTTTTACGTTCCCTGGCAGAACGATCTGTCAGGTGTACCCGTCCTATACGTGTACGTTCGTTCTCTTTGGGTTCCGGATAATCGATCGCAGAAAGGATTTTGTGATGATATCCCAGATATTCATCGATATTAATCGCCGCTACCTTGCCGGCGCCTATCGCTTTTATTACCGTAGCCGGACCGAAGACACAATCTCCCCCGGCAAAAATATTCTCATATTTCTTCAGACGCGCTGTCGGCAGAGTCTCAAAGGTCTTTCTGCGGGGATTAACACCGTACTCCGCAAAAGGTTCCGATACGATGTCCTGTCCTATGGCCATCAGAACCACATCGCAGGGGATCACTCTTTTCTCCTCATTTGCATTGACCACACCGGGCTTACCTGCCTTATACTGCGAAATGATCTGTGGCTGCATTTCAAACCCTGCCACTTTATTATTTTCATCAGTCTTGATGGATCTGGGTGCATTAAGCGTCAGGAGCTCAACTCCCTCCTCTATGGCTCCCTGTATTTCAGAGGGTAAGGCCGTCATATCTATCTGGCGTCTGCGATATACCACTGTTACTTCATCAGCATGGCATCGTATCGCAGAACGGCAGGCATCCATGGCTACATTCCCTCCTCCCACGACTACTACACGCTTACCCGAAAAATCAGGTATATCTCCCCGCCCTATACGTTCAAGTATATCTACCGCAGAATATACACCCTCCGCATCGATCCCCGGTACATCCACGCTCTTTCCAACCTGTGCTCCTATGGAAATATAAACAGCATCATACTCTTTTCTGATATCTTCCATTGTGATGTCTTCCGGTATCCTTGTATTTACACGGACTTCAATATTACCGGTAGACAATATGGCAGCTATATCCTGATCAAGCCTGTCCTTTGGCAGACGATAGTTGGGTATACCGTAACGCAGCATTCCGCCCAGATGATCTCTCCTTTCGTATACAACTACCTTGTGCCCCATAAGTGAGAGATAATAGGCCGTGGTCAGCCCTGACGGACCACCGCCGACAACGGCTACTCTCTTTCCTGTAGCAACATTGCACTCGGGTACCTTAACCTGATCTGCCGATATCTGATCAACAGCAAATTTCTTAAGTCCGCGTATATTAACAGGAGAGTCAAGAATATCCCTTCGGCACTTTTCTTCACAGGGATGCTCACAAATGAATGCGCATGCCGTAGGAAACGGATTATCAAGACGTATGCAGTTAATAGCATCGGCGTAACGGTGCTCTCCTATAAGAGCAATATAATCAGGTACATCCACATGAGCCGGACAGTATGATACACACGGGATCTTTTGTCCAACCTCCGGCTGACAGCGTTTCTCCTCGATATGGCTCATGTATTCGTCTTCAAAAAACTCAACGCTCTCCAGGACGATACGCGCCGCCTCATATCCGATAGCGCAATCTGCGGTATCCTCGATCATATGGCAGAGTTCAACCATATCATCAAATACTTTTCGATCCGCCTCTCCTTCTACGATCATACGGAGCATTTTTTCCACCTGCTCCAGACCATCGCGGCACGGAACGCACTTACCGCAGGTCTGACTGCGGGCGCTTTGTAAAAATGAAAGCTGCACAGCGAGGGGGCAAACTCCGGGGGGATAGCCCTTAACCCGCTTTACAAATCTCTCAAGAAATTTCATTGTCTTTTCATTCATCTCGTTTTTATCGATGACAGTCTGCGAATGCATGACTCTATTTCCTCCTTTTCTGATAAGTACAAAGCACAGGTATTACTCATCAGGCCTTGTGTAACCGCTTACATTTTTGTTTAAAAAAAATAGAACTCTATCTGCCCTATAATAAATGTTATCCCTGACTTTATTTAAGGTATCATATTTTTTAATACATGTATATTATGAATTTTGTTAAAAATCTGTCATCTGATTGTTACTATTTACTGTCGCCTGAATTTTCAGGTCATGCCGCACTCATTCTCACGGCCCGTGAGTATCCCCATTCCATGCGCTAATGCAGGCAGGAGATAATCAAGACATTCCCTTACTGCCTTTGGACTGCCGGGAAGATTTACGATCAGCGACCTTCCACGCATCACTGCCACAGCCCTGGAAAGCATTGCTCTGGGAGTTATCAAAAGACTGTTATAACGTATTGCCTCAGCTATTCCGGGAACATTTTTTTCACCCGCCCTCAATGTAGCTTCCGGTGTGTGGTCGCGCTCTGACAGACCTGTTCCTCCGCTTGTGATCACCAGATCAGCAGACTTTGTAAGACGTATCAGTTCACTGTATATACGATCTTCATCATCCGGAACAATTACGGTTTCTGTGATCTCATACCCTGCCGCCTTAAGCGCTGCTGCCGCAGCAGGTCCGCTCTTATCTTCCCGTTCTCCGGCACTTCCTTTATCGCTGCACACCAGCACCGCTGCTGTATATCCGTTCCTCTCCGCAACCGTTATCTCATCACCTTCCCTGATCACGCCTCCCCGGAGTACCCGTGCAAAAACTCCCTCCCTTGGCATTATACAGTCTCCGGTGATCTCCCGTATCCGGCAACCGGTGTGACATTCTTTGCCTATCTGGGTCATCTCCAAAACACTGTCACCGCAAAGCAGTACAGTCCCTACCGGCAATGACTTCATATCATATCCTTCTACAAGCAGATTCTCACCAAAACATCCGTCTGTAACAGGCGCTCCCTTCGCGCGAAAAGCCTCTGCCGCTTCATAGCTCAACAGGCTTACCTGCCGATGCCATTTTCCTGCATGAGCGTCGTTTTCAAGGCCCCAGTCTTCTATCAGTCTGGCACTTCCTACACTTTTTTTTACTGTGCCTTTTTTTTCACTTATACAGACTGCTTTTATTATTCCCACCTTTAACCTCCTATCTGGTTCATACGTTTCTCTTCAGCATTTCCCGTATCACCGTTTCCAAATCCATGTTCTTTATGTTTTCTCTGCAGCATTTCAGTTACGGCCGTTTTTATTATTTCTTTTTTTTCGCCTCTGCGAAGCATTCCGCGAATGTCCAGTCCGTCAGGATAATACAGACAAGGTTTCAGCATCCCTTCCGGCATCAGCCTTATCCTGTTACATGATGAACAAAACATGTGCGAGATCGGAGAGATGAAGCCTATCCTCCCGTTAAAGCCGTCAAAACTGTAATACCTTGCAGGTCCCTGTCCGTCATAAGGAAGTTCCTTCGGTGTACCATGTTTTAATGTCAGTCTCTCAAGTATCAGGTCTGACGAAATCCCGGTATACAGTTTTCCCTGCCCTATAGGCATGAGTTCAATAAAGCGGACATCAAGTTTTTTGCCCTGTGCCATTTCCGCTACTTCCAGAACATCTTCATCATTTAATTCCCTGCATGGTACACAGTTTAATTTTACTTTCAGACCATAAGTAATTGCAGAATCTATGCCATCCAGTACATCATTCAGGCAGGCTGTTCGTGTTATCCTTTCAAAATGATCGGCATTCAGCGTGTCCAGACTTATATTTACCTCATTCAATCCCGACGATACCAACTCAGGCAGCATACTTTTAAGCAATACTCCATTGCTTGTCATAGCTATCGTTTCAATGCCCTTCGTACTATGGAGCTTATCCACCAGCTCTGCTATATCTTTTCGTACCAGAGGTTCACCTCCCGTAAGGCGCACCTTGCATACGCCCATTTCTGCAAGTATTCCGGTAACGAATGCTATCTCCTCATAAGTCAGCAGATCTTCATGAGCTACACTCTTTACTCTCTCTTCCGGCATACAGTATCTGCAACGCAGATTACACTTATCTGTCACTGATATACGCATGTATTCGATTTTTCTTCCAAGCCCGTCGGCTAATACATCTTTCATACCAAACTCATACTCTGTATAGTAAATGACAAAACACTTTTCGTTTTGTCGTACTTATTGCGCTTACTGTAATATAAACCCGTCAGCTTTCCATCCATATCAGACTTTTATCCGGTATCTCAAAAGACAGTTTTCCATCTTTGCAGATTTCTCTTAACTCATCCCAGTCTTTTTTTCCCGTTTCATAAGTAATAAGTGAGTATTCTGTTTTTCCATCACAACCTTTATTATGAAAATGTATCACTATTGAAAATGTATCCTCTATCTCCCTTACCAGCTCACATCTGAGCAGGCCTTCCCGTACTTCCGCATTCTCAGGTTGAAGCACCGGTATCAGATCATGCGCTCTAAAACCGGCATAATGATAATCACAGTCGCCTGTATTTAATGGAGCCGGCAGTATTATACCCCAGTCCGTTGCTTCATATTTTCCATCCGGAAGCCTTTTTACCCTGCTTATGTTTTTACATCCGGTCAAAAGTGTTGCTGCCAGTGTTCTCGGCGCTCTGAACAACTCGTGTTTTTCGGAAATATCTGAAATATGTCCATTTTCCATAACGGCGATGATATCTGTCAGCCTGTAACTCTCATTTCTGTCATGGGAAACAAATACTACCGGTCCGTCATATTCTTCCATCATCTTCATCAATTCCCGCTCAAGACGTGCCTTCAAAGAATTATCCAATGCCGTGAAAGGTTCATCAAGAAGGATTGCATCCGGCTCAGCCGCAAGCATACGCGCCAACGCCGTTCTCTGTTTCTGTCCGCCTGAAAGCTGTGAGGGATAATGCTTCTCCAGTCCGTTCAGCGCATATCGTTTAATATATTCCTCTGCTTTTTTTTCGTTTTTTGCTCCGCATATTATATTCTGTTTTACCGTCATATTCGGAAACAATGCATAATCCTGGAACAGGTATCCGACCTTACGTTCCTGTGGTGACAGACATATATTTGCAGCAGAATCAAATAATACACGGTCATTTAAGATGATCTTTCCTTCATCCGGCTTCTCTACACCGGCAATGCATCGGAGTGTCATGCTTTTACCGCAGCCTGACGCCCCCAGCAGTCCCAGTACACGGCCGGCTGTATTGAAAGCCACCTTCAACTCAAAATTTCCCAGTTTCTTTTTTATATCTACTATCAGTCCCATTTCTCATCGCCGTTTCCGTTCCAGCAGATTTACCACCAGCAGTATCACAGTACTGATCATCATATTTACAAGTACCCATATCGCAGCCCCATGCTCATCATTTATACGCCATAGCTGATAGACTGTAGTAGATATAGTTGCAGTCCTTCCCGGAGTATAGCCGATCAGCATGCTGGTCGCCCCATACTCTCCGAGGGCTCTCGCAAAAGAAAGCACCATACCGGCAAGTATGCCCTGCCGGCAGGCAGGCATGCGTATGCGCCAGAATATATATGTGTCCGAAAGACCCAGAGTTCTTCCTGCATGAGCCAGATTTACATCAAATCCTTCGAATGCGCCGCGGGCCGTCCTGTACATCAAAGGAAAAGCTACGACCGCAGCCGCCAGTATACCGCCATACCAGCGCATCACGAACTGTATCCCAACGCTTTGCAGTAACCTCCCCAACGGCCGGTTGCCTCCGAATATCAGAAGCAGAAAATAACCGCAAACCGTTGGGGGTAATACCATAGGCAGCGTCAGGACCGCATCAAGCACTCCCTTTATCACACGGGGCAGCCCTGCAGTATAATATGCTGCACATATCCCCGCAAAGAAGACTATCACACACGCTATACCTGCGATCCGCAGTGAGTTCCATAATGGATACCAATCCATACTTTATCCTCTCAAATCTCCTGCATGGCTCACTTCACTGCACTGAATCCGACTTTTTCAAAAACTTTTATCGCATCATCTGTCGTCAGATAATCCAGAAATCCCTTTGCCGCATCATAATGTTTTGCTGTCTTTAATACGGCTGCAGGGTATATTACCTGTCCGCACATCTCGGGCGTTGCATAATCAACAATAGTGATACCGGCACTGTACGCATCAGTACAATAGATCACTCCCGCATCTGCCGCTCCCTCTGATATCTGGGTTGTTATTTCCTTTACATTGCTTCCGTATGTGATCAGTCCTGATCCTGCGAGCTCTGTCTCATTCAAACCATAGTGATCAAAGATCTTCCCGGTATACTGACCGATGGGTACATCCTCATTTCCCATGCAAAATAGGATATCTCCATTATTCAATGCATTGTACAGATCATCAAAACTCTGTATACCTTTCGGATTATTCCCGGGAACGCAAAGAGTAACACGGTTTTCCAGCAGATCAATCCGACTCCCCTGATCCACAAAATCCAGACCCTCGGTATTCACTGACTTATCTGCATTTATATCAAGCTGATCCATCTGCTTTTGTCCTGCGGAAATAAATACATCGCAATCCGCGCCTTCCTGTATCTGTGTTTTCAGAGTCCCCGATGAATCAAAATTATATATGATCGTAATCCCCGGATGCTCTTCTTCATAACTTTCTTTTATCTCCGTCAGAGTCTCTGTCATAGATGCAGCCGCAAATACGATCAGTTCCTCCTCTGATTTCCCGCATGCAGTTAAAACACATGCAAACAATACTCCTATTAAAACTCCTGTTATTCTTTTCATTTTTTTATTCTTCTTTCCAAAATCATGATTATGTCAGCCGTTATGATCTGTATACGGCCTTAATCATGACGTACGAAATAACCGCTCTTTCCTCCGCTTTTTTCTTCAAGGCAGATTTTTCCTATCTCCATCCGCTTATTTATTGCCTTGCACATATCATAGACAGTAAGAAGGGCTACAGATACAGCAGTAAGGGCTTCCATTTCAACACCTGTCTGTCCCGCAAGCTTTACCCTGCTGCGGCACCGTATGGAAAATGTCTCTTCTTCCATTTCGAATTCAACCGAAACACTGCCAAGCGGCAGAGGATGACAGAGAGGGATCAGATCAGATGTTTTCTTAGCTGCCATTATTCCGGCAACGCGCGCACATGCAAGTACATCTCCTTTTGGCACAGTATCTTCAATAATCGCACTGAATACTTCCTCACCAACATAAATACTTCCACCGGCAACAGCGATACGTTGTGTTTCCTCTTTTTGCGTAACATCGACCATTATCGCCTGTCCCTTTTCATCCAGATGGTTAAATCTTTCCATACTTCACACTCCTGATATTTATGGTAAGCGCAATTACTTATTGCGCTTACTATACTTTAAACGGCTGTATTTTTCCGGTTTACTCTAACACCTGCCAAATCCGCACTTTGGAAATGTACACGGAGAGCAGTTCAAACACAAGCCTCCTTCTCCGTATCGGTCAATATCTTCTGCAGTAAGCTCTTCGCCTGCAAGCACCCGCGGAAGCACCAGATCAAAGATCGTACGCCTCGCATACATCACGCATCCCGGTAAACCGATAACAGGTATCTTTTTTTCTTTGTATTTAAGATAAGCAAGCAAAAACATAGCTCCCGGTATAACAGGTGCTCCATAACAGATAATCCCGGCCCCGCTCGCACGTATAGCTCCCGGAGTCTTATCATCCGGATCCACACTCATTCCTCCGGTACACAGTATCATATCTGCGCCGCATTCCGCATACTCCATGATAGCCGCTGTTATCGCTTCACGGTCATCATCAAGTATCTTCTGGCCTATCACCTCTGTATCATACTCTTCAAGCTTTCTGCGTATCGCAGGGCCAAAAGCGTCCTCGATCCTGCCTTTGTATACTTCACTTCCGGTGGTAACTATACCTGTCTTTACATGCTTAAACGGTAATATCTTAAGCAAAGGCTCCTCACCGGCCACTTCTTTGGCTCTCTGCATTTTCTCTTCTTCAATAACCAGCGGGATCACTCTCATCGCGGCAATACGTTCTCCGTCCTTAACCGGAAAGTTACCGTGTATGGTGGCGATCATCATCTCTCCCAAAGCATTTATCGCGTGCAGTTTTTCACTGTTTACTTTAAGGAGACCACTTCTTGAAGCACATATCTCTATCTTACCCTCCGATGGCTCTCCGGCTGTCATGTATTCTCCCATGCAGATATCCCTGAGCACAGCTGCTGCCTCATCTTCATGCAGTATACCTTCACACTTTTCCCAGATATAAAGATTCTCCTTGCCGACAGACAATAAGACCGGTATATCTTCTCTGGTAACTACATGACCTTTTTTAAATACAGGACCTTTAACCTTCCCCGGTATGATCTGTGTTATATCCTGGCAAAGCACATGTCCTTCCGCATCTTCAGTTCGGATCAGTTTCATTTTTACCCCGTTATTTCACACGTCAAACAATTTATCCATTATGCAACAAAAGATCCCTTTCACATCATCGATCCCAAATATCGGGCATACTGTGTTTTCAGGGATTTCCACGTCAGTGGCTATACAGATCAGGCTTTCATGACGACACACGCTTTTTGAAGAAACCTCCGCACGTATTACCTCAACCTTAGGATATGCGGAATCTTTAAGTCCCTCGATGATAATAACGTCCCGATCCCGCATACGTTCTATCAGTTCCTCTGCATCGATATGACGATGCTCATGCAGGAAGCTTTGATCAGCGGAATAAACTGCCACAGCCTCTGCCCCTGCCTGATAAAATCTATACGAATCGGTTCCCTCTGTATCACACTCAAAATCATGACCGTCGTGTTTGATCACTCCCACCGACAGACCTTTTTGTATAAACTCATTTATGATCTTTTCTATCAGATATGTTTTACCGCTGTTCTTGATCCCGCTGACACAAAATACCACAGGCTGCAGTATCGAACGGTACTCGGCTCCTGTATTGATATTGCGCAGCATTTTTGTATCAAAACAGCTTTTTGTCAGATCAATATATTTAACACGTATATGTGAAAAGATATCCGCAATGCAATATTTTCCTTTTGAGATCTGCTCTTCTATAACAGGCAGTATCGATCTGTGATATATTGCACAAAGAGGCTGCGAACGTTTTTCATCCCGGAACACATAAGCATCGTTATCCGATGAAATATAATCCGCCAGATAGTCAGCCATTTCTTTTTTTACAAAGGGCATGTCGGCAGCACAAACAAAAACATAATCTTCATGCGCATATATAAGCGCCTGCCTTATACCCTCGATAGGACCTATATCTCTGTTCTCATCAGCTACTTTAGGAACATCTATATCCGCATAATCTTCCTTGTGCGCTACAGAAAGAAATATCTCTCCACTGCCGGCAAACTCCCGCAGTAATCTGTCTATAAAACGCTCATTATTCAGTTTCAGCAGCGCCTTATCCTGTCCCATGCGGCTGGACTTTCCGCCAACCAGGATCGCTGTCGAATACTTAACCGGCAATGCTTCATACCTCCCTGTTCTTATTTACAGATAATTGAAAAGACGCACCCTTACCTTATCCCCGGTCTTAACAGTCCGGCCGGCCTCCAGATCGATAAAACAATTACACTCTGTCAGATTTCGTATCACAGACGAAGCGTGAATATTATCTATCAGTTTTACTACACCATCATCATAGAAAGCCCTTAAAAGCCTCCTGTGTAAATTCTTCTTTTCGTAATTTCCCGACATCTCAGCAATCCGGCATACCGGACGCAGTTCATCACAATGCATAAATTTAGCCATTGAATCCCAAAAGTATAACTCAAAGTTGGCCAACGCCGCATAAGGATTACCTGACAGTGAAAGGACCACTTTATTTCCTATTGTAAAAGCGGTGGTCGGAGTCCCCGGCTGAATATCGGCATACTGAAACAGCATCATGCCTCCCATAGATTTAAGTACCGAAGGAACGATATCACGTTTACCTACGCTTACTCCTCCCGTGGTTATTATAAAGTCAGCTGTATCAAGCGCTTTTTCGAGCATCCGTTTAAGCTTATCCTCTTCATCCGGACATATCCCGTAGCTTTCTACCTCCAGACCTTTCTGCCTTACTGCTGCCTGCAGAAGATAAGCAATACTGTTATATATCTTTCCGGGTTCCGGCTCAGTCCCTACATCCAGTAATTCCGAACCCGTAGATATCAGCGCTATACGCGCGGGAGCATAAGTCAAAACCTCACTGTATCCCAGTTCAGCTATCAGGGACAGATGAGCTGCCGTAAGCTTTTTCCCTCTTCCGATCACCAGTGTCCCTTCAGCTATATCCTCACCTGCTTTGCAATAATTCTGATACGCCTTAACTCCGGCATATATCTCTACTGTTTCATTACCGCAGTCTGTATCTTCCTGTCGTACTACCGCATCATATTGATCCGGAACACACGCTCCCGTCATTATACGTACTGCAGTACCTTCACCATGATCCGCATCCGGCGAACTCACATCGCCTGCCGCCAGTTCCTCAGTGACCCTTAAACTTACTGCTGATCTACGGGATGCTTCCATAACCTCAGCACTGTGCACGGCATATCCATCCATAGCTGAACGCGGAAAAGAAGGTACATTTCGTTCTGCGATGATGTTTTCGGCCAAAACCGCTCCGCACGCTTCGGTAAGCGGTATCTGCCTCTTAATGCGTCCCGGCTCGATCCTGTCCAATATCCGTTTTAATGCTTCTTCTATCTCCATATTTATAATTCCTGTATCCCTGTCCCCTTTACAGTAAACGCCAAAACCCCTTTTGTTTGTCGTTTGCTGCACCGGGTCTTGTCTTAATCTTCGGACTCCGCATATATCAGATAGCTGTCAGGCCAGGTCTTGCATAACAGCGTTAAACCATATTCTTCAGCCAGCTTCAGTGCCGCATCGGTAGGAACTGATTTGCTTAAAAGTATCGGTACTCGCGACATGATCACCTTCTCAACCATATCCGCAGGTACCCGTCCGGTAGTATAGAGCATGCACCCGGCGGGATCGTAACCTTCCAACAGCATATGTCCTACAGCTTTATCCAGCGCATTATGGCGGCTCAGATCCTCGAATCCGCTTATCGCACCTTCGGGCGACCTTAAATAGGCACTATGTGTTCCACTTGTCTTGCGATGCAGTACGGAATCTTTCCTGAAGTATTCAGCCAGTTCGAATACCGCATCTCTGTCTGCTTTTTTGTGTTGCAGTTTTTTATACTTCCTGTCGCTGTCTCCTGCCAGAAATTGCCTGTTCCCCATACAACAGCTCGGTTCACGTCCACCATATCTATACAGAGCGCTGCCTTCACGTAGTGTTACTTCTGCTATCTCACCTTTGGCGCAGATAAATATCCTCAAAACATCTGTAAGTCTTTCTATCACACCGCCTGTATATAACCTTCCAAGCACCAGTTCTTTTATATGATCGGCTATACAGCAAAGCTCAGCTGCAGGATATCCGTTTACCTCAATACTTAAAAAGTGTTCATGCAGCAGCAGATCTTCACAATCCTCTTCGCCGCCATCTGCCGGATAACGCACTCCATGCCTCAGGCTTACATTTTCCTTTTCTTTCATAAGGTCTTCGATCATCATATGAACACCCTGCCTCCGACTATCCAAAGTCTGCTTCTGTTCTGCCTTTACACAAATGCCCGACATCTCTGCCGGGCATTTGATAATAATGATATAAAGTATATATTTTCTTTCTCTTTATTTTCTGTTATCCCGGACTATTTTAGCTGCTTCGGCAACCTTGGCTTTTATGGTATCAAACTCCCCTGCTTTTATCAGATCACCCTTAACCATCCAGGATCCTCCACAGCAGAATATCTTCTTTGACTGCAGATATTCTGCCACATTGGCTTCACTGATCCCGCCGGTTGGCATAAACTTAAGCGCAGTCAGTGCTGCTCCTATAGCATTGATCATCTTCAGACCACCTGCATTCTCTGCAGGAAAGAATTTAACATATCCGAGTCCCAGCTTCAGCGCCTTCATCATCTCACTGGCAGTCTGTGTTCCGGGACACACCGGTATATCCTTGTCCAGACAATACTTTACAATTTCCTCATCCAGACCGGGAGCAACTATAAACTTTGCTCCTGCAGCTACAGCGCGATCCACCTGATCTATCGTAAGTACGGTACCGGCTCCGACGAGCATATCAGGATATTTCTCTGAAAGGATATGTATTGACTCCTCTGCAGCATCGGTACGGAAAGTCACTTCCGCTGCCGGAAGTCCGCCCTCCATCAAAGCTTTTCCCAAGGGTTCCGCATCTGCTGCGTCATTCAGTACCACAACCGGAATAATACCCACTTCCTCAAATTTTTTAAATACAGCCTCTGTCTTCGCACTCATTTTGTCATCTCCTTCTTATCTCTTAACTCTGGCCCCGGCGCCTCCCATGATGGCTTCCACTTCTTCCTTGCTCGCCATGGAAGTATCACCGGGTGTAGTCATAGCCAGCGCACCGTGAGCCGCACCGTAGTTTACCGCCTTCTCAGCATCCTTCGTGGTCATCAGTCCGTAAACCAGACCGGATGCAAAAGAATCTCCTCCGCCCACACGATCCATGATCTCAAGACCGTTGTATTCCTTTGACATAAATATCTCGCCGTCGGCCCAACAGATAGCCTTCCAGTCATTGACCGTTGCCGTCTTAACCGTGCGAAGCGTGGTTGCAACTGCTTTGAAATTAGGATACGCTTTGGCCGCCTCTCCGATCATCTTCTTATAACCGTCCAGATTCAGCTCCTTTAGATCAGCATCATTACCCTCTATGGCAAAACCAAGGCATGCCGTAAAGTCTTCTTCATTGCCGATCATAACATCTACATACCTGGCTACTTCTTTATTTACTTCCTGTGCTTTCCGGAGACCACCGATAGCGCTCCACATAGACGGACGGTAATTCAGGTCATAAGACACGATGGTTCCATACTTCTTTGCAGCCTTACATGCTTCAATAACCGTCTCGCTTGCCTGTTCGGAAAGAGCAGCATATATTCCGCCCGTATGCAGCCAGCGTACACCAAGATCTCCAAAGATATGATCAAAATCAAAATCTGCAGGGGTTGCCTGTGATATTGCGGTATTGGCACGATCCGAACATCCCAGCGCACCGCGGATTCCAAAACCTCTCTCTGTAAAATTCAAACCGTTGCGGCAGATACGCCCTATACCATCGGTCTTCTTCCAACAGATAAGCGAGGTATCAACCCCACCCTGCTCGATCAGGTCCTTCATAAGCTTACCCACCTCATTATCAGCAAATGCGGTGATAACTGCTGTATTTAATCCGAAGCACTTATGAAGACCACGGATAACATTGTATTCTCCGCCACCCTCCCATGCGGTAAAGTGCCTTGCCGTTCTGATCCTGCCTTCACCCGGATCCAATCTCAGCATTATCTCTCCCAATGAAACCGCATCATACTTACACTCTTTGCTATCACGCAGATTTAATTCCATTTCGATCCCCTTTCATTTTTGCTTTGATACCCATTTGGTTTATTTTCAGCGAATGTAACCGCTTACATTTCTTGTACAAATCATAGCAAATCTAATAGATTTGTCAAGAAAAAAAATAAATATTAGAAAAACGTGATTGTTCAACCCCCCCGGAGTCAGACGTGAAAGAACGCGTACACCGCCTCTGCTGCATTGCGGGGCAGACCGGCCTTCTCCACCAGCTCATCTACGGTCGCGCTTTTTATATCCTCAAGTGAGGAAAAGACTTTCATCAGAGCTTTTCTTCTGGACGGTCCCACGCCCGGTATATCATCCAGCACGGAGTGGGTCTGCTCTTTGGTGCGAAGAGAGCGATGATACTCTATCGCGAAGCGGTGCACCTCATCCTGAATGCGGGTCAGGAGCTTGAAGGCTTCGCTGCCGGTATCTATCGGCAGTTCCACATTATTAAAGTACAGGCCTCTGGTGCGGTGATGATCATCCTTGACCATGCCGCAGACAGGTATTTCCAGTCCCAGCTCATCCAGCACTTCCAGGGCTATGTTCACCTGTCCCCTTCCGCCGTCCATCAGAATGATATCGGGGAACACATCAAAATGGCCGTTTTCAGCCCCTTCTTCCCTTTCCTTAAGCCCGTGCTTAAAACGTCTGGTCAGCACTTCCCTCATGCTGGCGTAATCATCCGGCCCGCTCACAGTCTTTATGCGGAACTTCCTGTAATCGCTGCGTTTGGGTTTGCCCCTGTCATAGACCACCATGGAACCCACATTTTCAAAACCGGAAGTGTTTGATATATCGTAGGATTCCATGCGGTTAAGACCGCGCATGCCCAGTATATCCTCCAGTTCCCTTACAGCGCCTATGGTCCTGCCTTCTTCCTTCTTGATCTTTTCCTTATCCTGGCTCAGAGCCAGTCTGGCATTTGAGGCTGCCAGTTCCACCAGTTTTTCCTTCTGTCCTTTGCGGGGCGCCACCAGATAGACCCTGCCGCCCCTCTTGGCGCTAAGCCACTGCTCTATAAGCTCTTTTTCTCCGCTTTCTTCCTGCAGCATTATCTCTCTGGGAATAAAAGGTGTGCCTGCATAGAACTGTTTCACAAAGCTCGTGAGTATGCTCTCGTCACTCTCACTCTCGCTGTGCTTCATATAAAAGTGTTCCCTGCCCACCATGCGGCCGGCACGCACAAAGAATACCTGCACTACTGCATCTTCCTCATCCCTTGCAAGGGCTACTATATCCTTATCTTCCTGGTTCATATCCTCGATCTTCTGCTTCTGGGCTATGCTCTGCACATGCTCCAAAAGATCGCGGTAGCGCGCGGCCTCCTCAAACTCCAGCTTTTCCGACGCTTCCTGCATGCGGGTCTTCAGTTCCTTAATAACCGGACCGTAATTGCCGCCCAGGAAATCCAGCGCCTTATCCAGACGCTGTCTGTACTCTTCGGGGCTCACTTTATCCTTAATGCACGGGCCGCAGCACTGGCCTATGTGATAATTAAGGCAGGGCCTCTCCTTGCCTATATCCTTTGGAAGCACGCGGCTGCAATCTCTCAGGCCGTACAGTTTGTTTATCAGATCTATGGTCTCCCTTACGGAATATGCGCTGGTGTACGGGCCGAAGTATCTCGACTTATCTTTCTTCATCAGACGCGACAGGCTTATCCTGGGATAGCTCTCCGACACCGTGACCTTGATATACGGGTAGGTCTTATCGTCACGGAGCATGGTATTGTAGCGCGGCCGGTATTCCTTGATAAGGTCGTTCTCCAGCACCAGGGCCTCCAGTTCGCTGTCGGTCACTATATACTCAAAGCGGTCTATCAGGCTTACCATGCGGTCTATCTTGGGCCCGCGGCCTATGTTTGCACGAAAATAAGACCGCACCCTTATCATTTTTATCCCGCATGAGGTAGACCCCCGGGCGGGGAGGCAGCTTTTTCAGCTCCTCTTGCACATTGAATGTCTTCTCTTCGGACATGCTTTAAATCTCAGGCATTATCGCCGCCGTCATTGCTGTCTCCGGGCTGCTTGTAGACGCGCTTTTTAAACTCATCCGCAAACTCTGAGGAAACGGTGGACGCGGAATCTTCTTTACTGTCTGCGGCAGTTCCTTCGGTAGCTCCCGTTTCGCCGGAAGCTGTCGCAGCAGTTGCTCCGTCAAAAGGTTTCCATTCAGCCCCTGCGCTTTCAGATGATGACTCCGGCGCGCTCCCTGCATAAGGATCGGAAGGACCGAGCTTCCCGTCTGCCGGAGCTTCGGGCGCCGCTGCATCAGCCGCAGCGCTTGCTGCCTCTGCTGCCATGCTTGCCTCCACAGCCGGTGAGGGCTTCTTCT
Organism: uncultured Lachnospiraceae bacterium; assembly: GCA_902787595.1. Next base: position 6,939 of record CADAHD010000001.1, on the reverse strand, counting down.
CCTTCTTGTCACGTCCGCGTGTCACAGAGATTATCTCCTTGCCATCGGGAGTGAATTTGGGCTCATCGCTCTCATTCGTCAGGATCACGCCGGCGCGGTCGCTGCCCTCTTCCTTAACAGGCATGGGTATGCCTTTTTCGCGGCAGTAGATCTCCATAAACTCATGACCGCTGATGGTCTCTTTCTCATAAAGATAATCGGCTATCTTATTAAGGATCTCCCTGTTCTCGCTCAGCATTCTCTTAGCTTCTTCATAACTGTTGCGGATAAGGGTCTTTACTTCTTCATCAACAATGGCTGCCGTTTCATCAGCACAGTTCTGCACGGTACTTCTGTTTAAGTATTCATCCTGTACCGTCTCCAGTCCCATCATACCGAAGGCGCTGCTCATACCAAAGCGTGTTACCATGGCTCTGGCTATACGCGTAGCCTTCTCGATATCATTTGCCGCGCCTGTGGTAACGGTATCAAAAACGATATCCTCTGCAGCACGGCCGCCTAAGAGGCTTACCAGTTCAGAGCGCAGTTCCTTCTCTGTCTGCATGAACTTTTCCTCTTCGGGATAGCTCAGCACGTAACCCAGTGTACCCATGGTACGGGGGATTATCGTTATCTTCTGTACAGGCTCTGCATTCTTCATAAGCGCTGATATAAGGGCATGTCCGGTCTCGTGATAGCTTACTATCCTGCGCTCCTGTTTGGAAAGCACCCTGTCTTTCTTTTCCTTACCTACGCTTACCAGCTCAACTGCATCCAGCAGATCTTTCTGGCTTACGTATTCGCGCCCTCGCTTAACCGCCAGTATTGCGGCTTCGTTTATCATGTTGGCCAGATCGGCGCCCACAGCGCCCACGGTAGCCAGTCCTATCTCGTCAAGCTTAACGGTCTGATCCATCAGCACGTTCTTTGCATGTACCTTAAGTATCTCGATACGACCCTTAAGATCGGGCTCCTCAACGATAACGCGTCTGTCAAAACGTCCGGGACGCAGCAGAGCCTTGTCAAGGATCTCGGGTCTGTTGGTGGCTGCCAGGATTATGATACCCTTCTTCGCGTCAAAACCATCCATCTCGGAAAGCAGCTGGTTCAGTGTCTGCTCACGCTCATCATTGCCGCCGCCATAACGTGATTCCCTGCTGCGGCCGATAGCATCGATCTCGTCTATGAAGATGATGCAGGGAGCGCTCTTTTCCGCTTCCTTAAACAGATCCCTTACACGGCTGGCGCCGACGCCGACATACATCTCAACGAAATCGGATCCTGCCAGTGAGAAGAAAGGCACGCCGGCTTCACCTGCAACCGCCTTTGCCAGCAGTGTCTTACCGGTTCCGGGAGGGCCCACGAGCAGCGCGCCCTTGGGGATCTTTGCGCCTATCTTTGAATACTTAAGCGGATTATGAAGAAAGTCGACTATCTCGACTAAAGATTCCTTTGCCTCATCTTCGCCGGCAACATCCTTAAAGCTTATGCCGGTCTCCTTGCCGCCGTACATCTTTGCATTGCTCTTGCCCACGCCAAAGATGCCTCCACCGCTCCTGTCCATGCGCTTGAACAGAAAGCCCAGGAATATCCACAGCAGCACGATAGGCACCACATAAGTAAGGATAAAACTGAGTATCATGCTGCGGCCGTCTTCGATAGTACTCTTTACCTCGACTCCCGCTGCCAGCATGCGAGCTGTCACAGTGGTATAATCCTCTGCCAGTCCGGTATAATACATATGCCCCGGCATACCCTGCTGGGTTCCCGTTGTCTCCAGCTTTATATGATCACCGTCTATCACAACCGAAGCGACCTTATTCTCGGATACCATTTTGAGGAATTCATTATAACTGATCTCCTCTGCCTGAGCAGATCCCCTGCCTACAAAGTAGCTTATCAGAAGCAGGGCCACCAGCGTCACGATTATAAAAGCCATTATATTGGGGCCTTTATTGCCGCTGTTGTTATTTCCGTTATTATTATTGTTGCCGCCGTAATTATCGGGGCCGTCCCCCTGGGGGTTGTTGTTATATTCCTGCATACATTATGTCTCCTATATTAAAGGTTCTTTACTCAGAAAGACCTTTTATTTGCGCTTCGTTACGGATATCTGCATATCCCGTCATTCCGAAGTGTCTTTGAACGCAATGTAGATTTTACCACATATCCGGCGCATATAATAGTGCAAAACTTTTAATTCACAAAAATTACACTATTTTTTTGTGTATTCGTACAAGAAATCCCAGTTACCGTCTTCTACAAGACGGTCTTCAAAATCTTTTATTATGCCTTTTAACACATCTATCTCTTCTTCCATATTATCTACGGTTATAATGCGGTCTTCGTTGATCACCGACATGGCCTGAAGCTGATTGAACTCATAATCCGCATGGCAGTAATCGCAGTAATGTGAGATATCCATAATGCAGTCCCTGTCATTAAAAACTCCGCTGTAAAAAGTCACATTATCATACTTATCCAGCCTGCGCACCGCATTCTCCCAGGCGTTATAATACCGCTCCAGCTTACCATCCCTGTAATGTATATCCCACCACAGTATTCCCGCCAGGGTAAAAAAGAATTTAAACTCCGTTTCCGGATGAGCCGCCACAAGAGCTTCAACCGAATCCATATTTGCATTTATGCGCTTAAGATATTCCTCTCCGTCTATGGGTAGCATATCGCTTACTTCACCTTCCGGCAGATGTGTTTCCAAAGCGATATCGGCGCCAAAAGTCTTGAACGTGGTAAAATCATAGGCCATGCCCCTGTCATAGTCCGCATGTCGCGAGATCGCCAGCATATTGGGCAGATCATCAAAGAGCACATCTATATTCCAGAAATAATTCACATCATTGAAAGGATTCTTATCCCTCAGAAATAAAGCCTGATTCTGATCCGGCACGGGATCAATGGCATAACATATCTGATCCGGATCAAGTCCCCAGAATACATACTTAAGCTCCCTGTTGGCAAAAGCCTTCTCCAGAAAATATACCAGCGTACAGCAATGCGCGCCGGATGATACGGCTTTTTCGGTAGTGCAGCCATACGCCTCATCAAAAGCGCTGCTGTTAATGTTCATGGTAACGGAAGAGCCCAGCATTACGGCATCATAATCCAGATACTCCAGCGCCCCGTTGACCTGATACTCATATCTGGAATACACGGGTTTAAGCCCGGGAAGAAGGCCGTGATAATGGAAAAAGGGATCCACAACAATTACCGGGATTGCTGCCAATATCAGCAAAAACGCCGTCAGTCCGAAGAATCGCAGTATGAACTTTTTGCTCTTTTCTGCGTCCAAAGCACCCTCCTAAAAATTCGAATACAAAAACACGACTACCTTCGACAGCGATATCACGCTGAAGAAAAAAAGTATTGAAAGCACGGGAAGCAGCTTCTTTCCGAACTTTCCTTCACTCACATACTGATATGCGGTCTTTCCCCTGCAGAGTATTACCGATATCAGCAGCAATACCGCCACATAAGCTATATACATGCCCTGATACAGGGCCTCGCCTCCCGCTTTCTTTGCCAGTATGCCGGGTATATGCAGCAGGGCGTTATCCATCTCATAGGCAAGTGTAACGAAACTCCCGTTTGAGCTGAAAGAAAACAGCCGCGAATAATAAGCCGGTATATCGGAAAGGCTGTTTGCCCTGAATATGACCAGAAAGCCAAGTATCATCAAAAAGGTTACAAAGCCTTTTATTATCCTGCCGGGCTTTTTTTCCTCAAGTTTTGCCAGAGGCTTTTCGAATATGGTCTCTATCGCTATAAAGACTCCCTGGCTGCAGCCCCAAAGCACATAAGTCCATGCCGCGCCGTGCCATATGCCGCTCAGTACAAAAACTATCAGCGTGTTGATCACAGCGCGGGTTTTGCCTTTTCTGCTGCCGCCCAGGGGTATATAAACATATTCCGTAAAGAATCTGCCCAGCGTGATATGCCAGCGCCGCCAGAATTCCTTTATGCTGCGTGAAAGATAAGGCCTGTCAAAGTTCAGGGGCAGATCGATATTAAACATCCAGCCCAAACCGATGGCCATATCACAATAGCCGCTGAAGTCAAAATACAGCTGGAAGGTAAAGGCAAGTATGCCTGCCAGGGAAGATATGCTGTCCAGGCTGCCCACATTATTAAAGGCATGGTCAGCGCCCAGCGCCAGCAGATCCGCCAGCAGCACCTTCTTTGCCAGTCCCAGCACAAAAAGGATCACGCCCTTTGTGAAGGATACCCAGTCAAACGCCTTTTTCTTTTCATCATTGAACTGCGGCACCAGATCGCTGTGCTTTACGATGGGTCCGGCCACCAGCTGGGGAAAGAAGGTAACAAAGCTCATATAATCCAGCAGTCCGTAATGATCCGCTTTCCCCTTCATCCTGTCTGCCATATAGGATATCTGCTGAAAAGTATAAAAGCTTATACCCATAGGAAGCGCTATATGCTTTAGCGCCCAGTCCAGCCCAAAAGCCGCGTTCATATTGCTTATGAAAAAGTCAAAGTATTTAAAATAGAAAAGCAGCCCCAGATCAAATATTATCCCCAGGATGCCGAAAAGCTTATTCTTTCCTGTTTTCTTCATCAGCAGGCTGCAGATGAAATTACCCGCTATGCTGGAAGCTATCAGAAAAAAAAGCGGTATATTAGCCCAGGAATAAAAGACCAGAGACGCAAATACCACCCAGGCAAGCGCCGGGCGGTATTTCTTAAAGTGATTCAGCGTATAGTAGCCCAAAAGAGTAATGGGCACAAATAAAAATATAAATAAATATGAGTTAAAATACATGCTGCCTACCTGTGGTACAGCTTCTTTGTCTGATAATTGGGCTCGCAGGTAAGATTTACTCCCAGCTTGCGGAAAGTGCTCATATCCACACGCGAAAGGATAACCGAGGTGTGAACCTCAAGCCCCTTGAGTTTGGGAAGCTGTTCCATGGCTTTTGCCGCTTTTTCATCGCTTGCCGCGCATACCGAAAGCGCTATCAGCACCTCATCCGTATGCAGGCGGGGATTATGGCTGCCCAGGCTTCCCACCTTAAGATTCTGTATGGGGTCTATAACCTCGGGTGAGATAAGCTTTACTTCGTCGGGTATCTCCGCCAGCGACTTAAGAGCATTTAAAAGCAGCGCTGCAGATGCTCCCAGAAGATCTGTGGTGCGGCCGGTGACTATCTTACCGTCAGGCAGTTCCATGGCTGCTGCCGGCGCTCCCGTCATCTCAGCCTTTAAAAGCGCTGCTCCTATCACAGGTCTGTCTTCGGGACTTACCCCTGCCTGCTTCATAAGAAGCTCCAGCTTCATGACTTCTTCATCGTCGGTATTGCCCTGTCTGCGGCGGCAAAGCGCATCATAATATCTGCGCACTATCTCCTGCTTTGATGCTTCTCTTACGGCTTCATCATCTATTATGGCTTTGCCCGCCATATTCACACCCATATCAGTGGGAGATTTGTAAGGTGATGAACCCATGATCTTTTCGAAGATGGCATTGAGAACAGGGAATATCTCAACATCGCGGTTGTAATTAACTGTCTGCTCGCCATAAGCTTCCAGATGGAAGGGGTCGATCATGTTAACATCGTTTAAGTCTGCCGTGGCTGCCTCATATGCAAGGTTCACGGGATGTTTAAGCGGTATATTCCAAATGGGGAAGGTCTCGTATTTGGCATAGCCGGCTTTTACCCCGCGCTTGAATTCATGATAAAGCTGGGATAAGCAGGTAGCCATCTTTCCGCTGCCGGGTCCCGGCGCGGTAACTACAACAAGTGAGCGGCTGGTCTCGATATAATCGTTGCGGCCATAGCCTTCATCACTTACGATATACTGAACATTTGCTGGATATCCCGGTATGGGATAATGGCGGTATACCTTGATGCCCAAGTTTTCGAGCTTTTTCTGATAAGCCACTGCTGCCGGCTGCTCAGTAAACTGGGTCAGCACCACAGATCCCACGAACAGGCCGTAATCACGAAAAGCATCTATAAGACGAAGCACATCCATATCATAGGTAATGCCCAGATCGCCGCGCACCTTATTCTTCTCTATATCGGAAGCGTTGATGGCGATGACTATCTCGGCGTCATCCTTCATGGTGCTTAACATCCTTATCTTGGAATCGGGCTGAAAGCCCGGCAGCACACGGCTTGCATGAAAATCATCAAACAGCTTGCCGCCGAATTCCAGATACAGCTTGCCGCCGAAGCTCTTTATACGCTCGCGTATGTGCTCCGACTGCAGCTGAAGATATTTTTCGTTATCGAATCCCTGTTTGTACATGGTTATACCCTTTTTATGGTTTTACTTGGATAAGTACTCGTCGATAGCCTTAGCGGCGCCCTTGCCTGCGCCCATTGCCAGGATAACGGTAGCTGCGCCTGTAACGGCATCACCGCCGGCATATACGCCGGTCTTGGTGGTCTTTCCGCTCTCCTCCTCTGCCACGATACAGCCATGCTTTGTAGCCTCAAGGCCTTTAGTGGTAGAAGTGATAAGAGGATTGGGTGAAGTACCAAGGCTCATGATAACGGTGTCAACATCTATAACGAACTCGCTGCCTGCAACTTCAACGGGACGGCGGCGTCCGCTCTCATCGGGCTCACCCAGCTCCATGCGGATGCACTTGATGCCCTTAACCCAGCCCTTTTCGTCCTCAAGGATCTCGGTAGGGTTGGTGAGCAGATCAAAGATGATGCCCTCTTCTTTTGCATGATGAACTTCCTCAACACGCGCGGGAAGCTCCGCCTCGCTGCGGCGGTATACGATATGAACCTCTGCACCCAGACGAAGCGCGGTACGCGCAGCATCCATTGCCACGTTACCACCGCCGACTACAGCCACCTTCTTGCTCTTCATGATGGGAGTGGTGGACTTTTCGTCAAAGGCCTTCATCAGGTTGCTTCTGGTCAGGTACTCATTTGCGGAGAATACGCCGTTTGCGTTCTCACCGGGGAT